>JANPGI010000040.1:0-6204 GCA_031423875.1 Verrucomicrobiota bacterium
GCCGCTCGGATGTCGTGCCGAACAAGGAGTTGCTCATGGTGCGCGCGAACATGGAGGCAGGCGACTCGCATCCGTTTCACACGCACCCGACCCGCGAGGAGATCATCTACATTCTCTCTGGTCGGGCGGAACAGTGGATCGGCAAGGAGCATCGCATCCTCAACCCCGGCGAAATGGTTTTGATACCGAAGGGTGAGGTGCATGGAACGTTTAATCCATTTCGTGAGAGGCTCGTGTTCCTCGCGATCCTTTCGCCCGCCAACGCCCCGGAACCGGGCATCGTGGATGTTTCCACACAAGAACCGTGGGCGTCCATCCGTCCAAACCAGAGTCCGTCTATTTCCAAATGAAAAAAGCAATCAACCTTCTCATTGCCGTCGCGATCCTCGCGGGAATCACCACCGTCGCGACCGCTGAACCTCTTCGCGTCTTCATCCGGGGCGGCGTCAAGACGCACGGCCCGAATCAACACGATCATCCGCGCTTCCTGAAGGAGTGGACAACGCTTCTGGGCGAGCGCGGGATGCGCGTCGTGGGCGCTCTGGATTTTCCTGAAGCCGAACAACTCACCAAGACCGACGTGCTCATCATCTACGCGGCGGACGGGATGAAGATTGCGGGCGCGCAACGAACGGACTTGGAGAAATATCTCAAACGCGGTGGCGGTCTGGTGGTGGTGCATGATGGCGTAGTGAGCGGCGATCAAAATGAGTGGTGCAAGTCCATCATCGGCGGTGCATGGCGCTGGCCATCGGCTGACGTGGCCAAAGAGAAAGCGACGAAGTGGTTCGAAGGAAACGTCGGCATCTATTGGGTGGATCAAGAGCATCCGATCAGCCGGGGCATCTCGAATTTCGATTGGAAGGACGAGATTTATCACGACTTGGACCTCGCCGCAGACATCGGCGTGTTGGCCACAAGTTTTCACAACGTTCACATCATCGCGCCGCAGATCTGGACGTACGAAAAAACTCTCGCTGGAGGAGCCAAGCCGTATCGCGCATTTGTCAGTCTGCCGGGGCATGAGTTTGATGTGTTCAACTCACCGCATTATCGCGCGGTGCTGATGCGTGGCATCGCCTGGGCAGGCAAGCGCGCGAATGTGGATGAGTTCTGCAAGAAGGAGGAACTTGCGGCGTTATTGTATCCGGTGGGTGGCCCGCTCCCGGCGAGTGAGGCTTTGAAAACTTTCAACCTTCATCCTGAGTTCAACATCTCACTCGCGGCTGACGAAAATGTCGCCGAGAAAATCATGTCACTCGAATGGGATCCGCGCGGGCGGCTCTGGGTCGTGGAGACGCCGGAATATCCGGGCGGACGCGACATCCACAGGAGCGATGCCAAGATCACGCCGTGGCGATTGCGCAATCCGGGCGAGTTCCCGGTTGGCAGCAAAGAGAAGCGCGTGAGTCGGGATCGCATTTCAATCCTCGAAGATACGAACGGCGACGGCGTGATGGATAAGAAGACGGTGTTCGCAGATGGTTTTGAACTGCCGACATCGGTGGTGCTTTACAAGGACGGCGCGATTGTGACTCAAGCGCCGGATATCTTCTGGGTGCGCGATACGGACGGCGATGGCAAGGCGGACAAGTCCGAAGTGTTGTTCACTGGCTGGGGCACAATGGACACGCACGCGGTGACGAGCAATCTGCGTTGGGGGCCGGACGGCTGGGTCTATGGCTCGGTGGGTTACAGTGCGGGCGATGTCACCTCCGGCGATGGCAAAAAAAAGTTCGGACGCATCTCAGCGGGGTTGTATCGCTTCCGTCCTGACGGTTCTGCGTTGGAGCAAGTGTCCTCCGGCTCGTGCAACACTTGGGGTTGCGAGATCGCGCCGGACGGCGAAATCTTTTTCAGCACCGCCACCTGCGGTCAACCGATCCTGCATGTGGTGTTGCCGGAAAAGACGATCAGTCGCGCAGGAATGCCCGGCGTGCGCTCGGCGAATTCCATCATCGAAGAAAATAAAGTTTTCCCCGCGCGCAAAGAAACCCGACAGCCGTATGTGCAGATTGACTGGGTCGGGCAATTCACCGCTTCGGCGGGTGCGACTATTTACGACGGCGGTGCGTGGCCCGCGAAATGGCAGGGGCCGTCGTGGTCGTTCTTCGTGCATGAGCCGACGGTGTGGTTGATGCACCACGAGTTTCTCGATCCGAACGGCGTGACGTATCAGGGCCGTCGCGAGGAGGCGCGCAAGGAAACACATTTTCTCACAAGTCCGGATTACTGGTTCAAGCCGATCCACAGTCGCGTCGGGCCGGATGGCGCGTTGTATCTCGTGGACATGTATAATCAGATCGCTGCGCACAACGACACTCGTGGCACGCCGCACGGCGCGCGCAATGCCGCCACGCGCCCCGACCGCAATCATCATTTCACCCGCATCTATCGCATCCAACACAAGGAAGCGCGCACGTTGCCGCCGTTTGATCTGAATCCCAAAACACCCGCCAAGCTCGTCGCGATGCTGGATCATCCGAATGGCTGGGTTCGCGCGACGGCGAACCGGTTGTTGAGCGAGGGAGCGGGAAGCGGGTCGGTTGCTGCGCTCGAGAAACAGGCGGCCAAGGCAAGCACCGCATACGGACGGATGCAGGCGTTATGGGTGCTGCATAATTTGAATCTGTTGGATGGAGATGTGTTGGTCGTGGCCGCGAGCGATCCCGATGCCGTGGTGCGAAAAGCCGCCATGAACATCGCAGCCGAGCGAGACAATTCGCAGATCGAACCGCCGGTGGATTTGGTGAGCAAGCTGATCTCCGATCCGGATCAACGTGTCCGCATTGCCGCGCTCATCGCGTGTGAAACGCTCACGCCGAACGGCGCGTTCGCCGAAGCCATCGTTGGAGCATGGCCGACGTTCAAGGATCCGTATCTGCAAACTGCCGCGCTCGCGATCACGGCCAAGAAACCGTTGCTCTATCTCGGAGTGGCACTGGATGCGAAAGAACCGTCGGCATTGAACAAGATGGTCTCTCAACTCGCGCGGCAGGTGGCGAACCAGAATGATCCCGAGGCGGCGCGCGAGTTGGTGGTCATGCTTGCCGCGAAGCCTGCGAGTGCGGACGCGCTCAAAGTCGTCGCGCTGCAATCGCTCGCGGCAAATCTTGCGTCGGATGTGAAGCCGGCTGCGGACAAGCCGCTTGGCAATGCGTTGACACAATTGCTCGCGTCCGATGCTACCGCCGGGTCTGTGATGCCGCTGATTGTGCGATGGGATTTTGTCGGTGAAGTGGGAGACGCGATGAAACCCGCCGTCCGCAAAGCGGGAGCGCGGCTCGCCGACAAATCTCTCCCGGACGAACAGCGGGCGTTGGTCGCCGCGAATCTTCTCGGAGTGCGAGTTTTCGACGCCAGCATCGTCCCATCCGTTTCGTCGCTTCTCGGCAGCGACGCGAGTTCTGCGTTGCAGAAGCGCGTGATCGAGGCGCTCGGTTCGACGGGTGACAAGGCTGCGGGTGAAGCATTGCTCGCGGTGATGCCGAAACTTCCCTTCGATCTGCGCGAGGCCGTGTTCGGTCAGTTGATCCGGCGCAATGACTGGTCAGAGGCGTTAGTGCAGGCACTGGCGGCGCGGAAAATTGATCCGGCGTTGCTGGGCCTGGCGAATTTGTATCGCTTGAGAAATCACACTGATGCTGCTGTGGCTGAACATGCGACGAAAGTGCTCGCTGAATTGCGCGGCCCAGAGCAACAGGAGAAAGATGTGGTGATCGCCAAGTTGCGATCTGAAATCGTCAAGCCCGGCAACGCGGCCAATGGCGCGAAGATGTTCACTCAAAACTGCGCCGCGTGTCACAAGTTCAAGAACGAGGGCGCGGACTTCGCTCCGAATCTCACCGGCATGGGCGCGCACGGGCCGGAGGATTTGATCGTCCACATCATTGATCCGAACCGCGTCGTCGAACCCAACTTTTACACCGTCAGCATCGAGACGAAGGATGACTTGAGCTACGACGGAATCGTGCTGCGCGAAAACAACAGCGTCGTCGTGGTGCGAAATCAGACGGGCGAGATCGAGATACGAAAGGACAACATCCAGTCGCGGCGCACCAGCACCCGCTCGCTCATGCCCGATGGCTTCGAGCAGCTTGGGTCGGAAGGCTTGCGAGATCTATTGACGTTCATCGGCGCGGACGATCTGCGCTTCCGCATCCTCGATCTGTCAGGAGCGTTCACGGCAAATTCCTATCGCGGCATCTACATGTCTGCGGACATGAAGGACGATACGCTCCGGTTCAGGAAGTGGGGCACACTCCGCCATCGGGACGTGCCGTTTGACGTGGTGAATCCGCTCCGGACTGCTGAAGGCAAAAATCTGATCGTGCTGCAAGGCGGGTCAGGGCTGGCGCAAACTTATCCCAAGGAGGTCGAGGTGAAAGTGGGATTGCCCGCGACCAAGCTGCATTTCTTCGGCGGCATCGCGGGCTGGGGTTATCCCGGCGGGAAGTCGAATGAATCAGCGGCGAAGATCACCGTTCACTTCGCTGGCGGTGTGACGGAAGAAATTGTTTTGCGGAATGGCGTGGAGATTGCCGATTGGAACGGACGCACGGACGTGCCCGGATCGGAAGCGCTGGATGATTTGGACAAACTGTTGATCGGTGGAAAACAAATCCGCTACTTCGCGAAATCGCTAACCAAGCGCGGCATGGTTGAGAAGCTGACGCTCGCGAGTTTCAACAGCGACATCGCGCCGACATTCGTCGGTATCACGGCGGAGATGGGTGAGTCGTCCAAGGCTTCCGCCTCGGCTGCGGTTGTTCCCAGTGTCGCGTCTGTGCCCGTGTTCAAGTGGGGGTCAGGGATTAAGGCACTGATTGTCGGTGGCGGATCGAGTCATGATTATGAGCGTTGGTTCAACGTGGAAGACGTGAAGACGCTCAACGCGGCGGGCGGTATCAGCGCCAATTACTCCGACGCAAGCGTTGATCTTTCTGATGCCATCGCAGGTGTGGATGTCTTGATCATCAGCAACAACAAGGCGTTTGCGAACGCAGCGACCAAGGCCGCAATCCTCCGGCATTTGCAGAGTGGTAAAGGAATCGTCGGTCTGCATCCGGGTCTTTGGTACAACTGGAACGATTGGCCGGAATACAATCGCAACATCGTTGGCGGCGGCTCGCGCGGTCACGACAGGCTGGGCGAATTTGAAGTCGTGGTGACAGAGCCGACTCATCCGCTGCTGCGTGGTGTGTCTGCAAAGTTCACACTCAAGGATGAGCTTTATTATTTCGAGCCTGACACGAAGGGCGCGCCGCTCAAAGTTCTCGCTACGGCTCACTCGAAAGCGAAGAGTAAAGATTTCCCGCAAGTCTTCACTGTCGAACAGGCGAAGGGTAGGGTGGTGGGCATCACGCTTGGCCACGATGCTGCGGCGCATGAACACGCGGCTTATATGCAGTTATTACGGAACGCGGTGTTTTGGTCGGCAGGGAAGGAAGCGAAGTAATCAACTGCAACACTTAGCGCGCTGATGCCAACAATTGCTGTTCTCGGAACGATGGACACGAAGGGTGCGGAGCATGGCTTCGTGGCCGATCTGATCCGGCAGCGCGGACACAAGGTTCTGATCATTGACGTCGGCACGTTGGAAGAGCCACGCCTCAAACCCGACATCATGAGAGGGGAAGTTGCGAAGGCCGCAGGCGTTGATCTTGCCGTGTTGATGGCAAAGCGAGATCGCGGCGAGTCTGTGACCGCGATGTCGCAAGGCGCGCCGATCATTCTCGCGAAGCTGGCGGAGGAAAAGAAGATTGATGGCGTGATTTCGCTTGGCGGCGGCGGTGGAACGGCGATCGCCACGTCGGCGATGCGTGCGCTGCCCATCGGCTTCCCCAAGCTGATGGTTTCCACGCTCGCGAGTGGAAACGTCGCGCCGTACGTCGGCGTGAAAGACATCGTGATGTTCCCGAGCATCGTGGATGTGGCTGGGTTGAACCGGATTTCGAGGCAGTTGCTCACGCGCGCTGCGGGCGCGATCTGTGGGATGGTGGAAACGCCAATGCCTGCTTCGACCGACAAACCTATCATCGTCGCGAGTCAGTTCGGGAACACAACGGCGTGCGTTGAACGTGCGCGAAAGATTCTTGAGGCCGCCGGTTATGAGGTCATCGTGTTCGCCGCCACGGGAACAGGTGGGCGCACGATGGAATCGCTCATTGAAACAGGACTCGTCGCCGGCGTGCTCGATGTGAC
>JANPGI010000041.1:0-4472 GCA_031423875.1 Verrucomicrobiota bacterium
TGGTTTCATGATCCAATTGGGACAAGTGGCCAGCTCGAAGCTCTCGCCGATTATTCTCAACGGGATTTCGGTGGGCTTTCTGGTGATCGCACCGGGGGCGTGGCGCTGGTTGTTCATCATCCCGCCGCTAGTGACGCTGGCGATGGCTATCTTCATGAGCATCGCCGCCAAGCAAACGCCCGACGAGGCTGGCTATCCGGGCGCGATTGTGGACGAGCTTGATAACTCCGCCGGGGTGACGGTTACGTTGAAGGAATCGTTCCAGACCATCTTCACGCATCCGCTCGTTTGGTTTTACGCCGCCGCCTATGCTTGCACTGGCGCAGTCCGCACCAGTTCGGACCAACTGGCGATCTTGTATTTCCAAGATCAGTTAGGGATGGACATGAAAACCAACATCCCCGCAACTGTGGCGTGGACTCTGGCCATCATGCCGATGGCTGCGGTGGCCGGGTCGTTAGCTTCGGGCTGGATTTCCGACCGCTTCTGCAAAGGCCATCGCTCGCCCGTGGCCATGTCGCTGTATTTTCTTGAAGCCGTGGTCATCAGCTTTGCTGCGATGCTGTTGATGAAGGGCCTGGTTGGGCCGACCCCGGCGGGGATTTTGACGGGCTGCGGTATTCTCATCATGATTTCGCTGACCGCCAACTCGACGCACTCGATTGTCGGCGCGGCAGCACCGATGGATATCGGAGGCAAGAAAATGGCCGGCTTTGCGGCGGGCGTCATTGATTCCTTTCAATATTACGGCGGCGCCCTCTCGCTCTTCGTGACGGGCCGGGTCCTCGACGCCACCAAGGCGGAGCATGGCTGGCTCTATTGGTATGTGATCATGGCGGGATTCGGAGTGTTGGGAGGCTTCTCAATGCTGATGGTGATGCGCAAACAAAGGTTGATGAAGGCAAAGGCCGAAGCGGTCACCGCCTGAAGGTCTATTTCAGAATAACTCGTTCGCGCGCGAGTAATTTCTCCTTCCAGCCCAATCCCCCGGAGAAACCGCCGATCTTTCCGTTCGCTGCCAGTACTCGGTGACACGGTAATAGCAGCGGGATCGGATTCGCACCACACGCACCGCCGACCGCACGCACGGCTTTGGGTTTCTTGATGGACTTCGCAATCTCCCCGTAACTCTGTGTGCGCCCCAGTCTGATTTTCAGCAACGATGTCCAGACGTTCAGTTGAAATTCTGTTCCGCACGAAAGGTCTAGCGGCGGCAAATCAGTTGTTGCCCGTCCTGACAGGGCGTTCTTGACCGCCGCTGAAGTTTGCCGATGCCACGCCCGGACATTGTCAGGAACTTTGGCATCGCTACTTTTTCCAGAGTTTCGCACAGATGGAAAATCAAGGCCGCTCAGGCCGCGATCAGAATAGTGCGCCACGAAAACGCCATCATCCGTGACGACGGGCAATCGGATGTCTTTGGGATCAAGCTTGGAACTCATAAGCGATCAACGGTTGCGGAAATACCACCAGAGCGTTCCGAACAACACCACGAACAGGAGCGCGGAGAACAGGATGAACCGATTTCGCGCCACGCGCTTTTCCTTCCGCAGCGGGCGCAGACCATGCACGCCGCCTGCCGCCAGATAATTCACCAGCTTGGGATTGCTTGTGCTAGGCCCGGTGAAAAAGACGCGGAGGCGCTGGATCAATGCCGGAAAATCATATTTGCGCACGCCGAACTCGTTGAAGTACTCCTGTGAATTGGGCATCTCATTCCGCGCGGTGATGCGCTCCTGGCTGATCTCCTCGAATACCGGCTCACTGTGCGCCGCAGTGGGTGCGCACGTGGCGGAATCGGTGTCAACATGCGGATGATTGATCGTCGCCCCGTGCGGGACTGCTGTGGAACGCAGGCGCGGATGGGCTGGCGCGCGATGCAACTGATCGTCCAGTTGCTTGATCTGCGCTTCCAACGCCTCGATCTCCGAACTCAACGCCTGCGCGCGTTCGGAAACCGGATCGGATTTTTTCTTCAACCAATCCATGTGACTTCAAGGACAACTGCGGTTCGGGCTGCGACGCGCCATCAGTGCGGGCGCAATAAGATCGCCACCAACACACCCAGTGCGAGCATCGCCACGGTCACCAACGGCCATGTGATCGCCAATCCCAGTTTACAGAGTTGCCAGAAACTTTTAGGCCCGAGCAGTTGCGATACGCCCGTCTCGCGCGTGGTCGCTGCGCTCACATTCGCTGGTTGACCCGACAGCACGGTGAATTTCAACCGCGCGCCGTTCCATTCCATGCGCGAGTTTTCCAGCGTGGTCAATGCCCGAGTGAGCTCCACGTTGAAACTTTCCTTCGACCACATGTCTTCATTGATTGCTTGGACTTTCGCGAGCGAGTCGCGCATGTCCGCAATGGATTTGGACATCTGTTCCGCGTCCCGGCGTGCGGTGAACTCTGCCTCTTCAAGCAAACCCAGCCCGCGAGTCAGATTCTGGATCATCTCCTGGCGACCGGTTTGAAACTCCGTCTGACGCCGACGTACTTCTTCGAGACCGGCGCGCTCGCGTTCCAATTCTTCCTGGGCGCGTTTCAGCTCAGCGAGCTTCTGCTGCGCTTCAGAAACGCGGTTATCAACTTCCTCGCGCGTCGGCGCGCGAAACGCATTCGCCGCAGCGGTCGCAGTCGTAGTGCCGTAAGGCGACTTGGTGGTTTGGAAGTCAGTATCTACAAATTCAGTGGCATCGTATTCCGTAGGCATAACGCGACTGTAAAGACCGGGAGAAAACGTGTAAAGAAGTGTGTTGGACGGAAGCGCGCACTTCCACCCGATTGACTTGCCGCGTCTCTTTGTTAGCGTGGCGTCAGCGTCATGTTGAAAAAATGGTACACACGTCTCACCCGCATCGGTTCAGACAAGTTCGGCTCTGAAAAAGAGGATGGCTTCTCGCTGGAATCAAGCCTCAATCACTTCGAGCGATTCGTTCACTTCTGGGTGCTCGTCTGCCGGAGCTTTGTGCGCAATCGCTGTCCCGTGCGTGCGTCGGCGCTTTCCTACACCACGCTGCTGGCGTTGATCCCGATGCTCGCCTTGGCAATGGGCGTCGCAAGCTATGTTTTGAAGTCGGAAGGCGAGGAACGCATCAGAAGTTTTGTCGAGGCGTTTGTGGACAAAGTCATTCAAACACCCAACTCAAAACCGAAATCCAGACCGGAGACAGTTGCAAACGCGACGGACTCGGCAATCACCCTGAATGTTCCTGGGTTCAGTGAGACCAATTTTCCATCCACCGACCACGGCTCGAACGTTTTGGGTTCAACGGAGACAACCAATATCATTTCCAGTTCAGTGGCGTTAACCAACTCAAGCGTCGCCTTGGGAGAGAAGAAGAGTGTTTCTAAACACGCCGCAGAGGTCATTTACGGTTTTGCTTACGAGAGTCATAGTAAAACGCTTGGCATCACAGGTGTGATGTTCCTTTTTTTGACAGCCATTCTCACGCTGACCCGCGTGGAGGAAACCTTCAACGACATCTGGGGCGTGACGCGTGGGCGGGAGTGGTGGTTGCGCATCACCAACTATTTTTTCACGATCATCGTCGGTCCCGTGTTACTGATCGGCGCAGCGGGCATGGCCAACGGACCGAAATTCGCGAAAGCACGCGATGTGTTAGGGTCTGTCCCGTTTGTTGAGACGCTGTTTTCCACCTACCTGCCGGTGATGATCATCTGCTTCACGATTGCGATGCTTTACAAGTTGTTGCCGAACACAAAGGTGGATTTCAGCGCCGCCCTCGTGGGGGGAACGCTCGCGGGACTCGCGTGGCACGGCTACAATCACCTCGGCTTTCTTCTCATTTCCAGTGTCGCCAGCACCAACGCACTCTACGCAAGTCTCGCCGTCATTCCGTTGCTCATGGGCGGTCTCTACGTCGTGTGGCTCACGATTCTGTTCGGCGCGCAAGTGGCCTATGCGTTTCAGAATCGCGCGGCTTACTTGCAGGACAAACTCGCCGAGAACGTCAATCAACGCGGTCGCGAATTCGTGGCGTTGCGTTTGATGACGTGCATCGGGCAACGATTCAATCGCGGGCAACGCCCCGTGACCATCCGTGAAATCTCCTCTGAACTCGGCATCCCCAGCAAACTTGTTCAACAGGTTTTGCAAACCTTGCTCGCCGCGCAGCTCGTGGTTGAGATCGCGGGTGTGGAAGCCGGTTATTCACCGGCGCGTCCGCTCGACACGATCAATTGCCACGACGTTCTCCTCGCCATGCGCGCCACTCACGGGCAAGAACCTGCCACGCGCGACGAGCCGGTACGTGTGGAAGTCCTCGGTGAATTCGCGCGCATCCAGGCCGCTGAACGCGAAGTCGCTTCTTCGGTCACGATGCTCGCGCTCGTCAATCGCGCTCAAGTCCGCCTCGAGCTCGCGGCTGCATCGGCGCCGTCGGGGGCGACTGTAGAAGTTTTACCGGCCAACGAGCAGCAACAGATTGTTGAATCCGACGCGTTGGCGCCGG
>JANPGI010000042.1:0-3509 GCA_031423875.1 Verrucomicrobiota bacterium
AACGGTTGGGTTACTTGACGACTGAAACGCCTGCGACGGGAGTAGAAGCTAGGGAAACACCACGCTGAACGCAATGACAGTTAGGTGGAATAAGGCTATGCGCTGCGTGAAATGGGATGGGCTAATCGCGTTGCCGTTGGAAATTCCAGCAATTCACCGGCAAGGAAATGCGCTTGAGCAAAGTGGAATACGCCCCGAGCGCCGAGTCCGACCCGATCTTCAACTTCTAAATGGACAGGCTCGTCGTGTCGGTGGCGGAGTAGGTGGAAAGCCGCAGACAAAAAGCCAAACAATTTTTCGGCGGTTGAAACATGGACGGAAGGTCGCTAGCTTCGCCTTATGAATCGGGTCGCCATCCAACCTAAATTGCTGCGCTGGGCCTGTGAGCGCGCAGGGTTCGATCGCGCAGATTTGGAACATAAGTTTCCTCATCTGGCCGCATGGGAAGACGGCGACGCACAACCGACCCTAAAGCAACTCGAGGCATTTGCGAAAGCCACCTACACTCCAGTCGGATTTCTTTTTCTTCCCGAACCGCCAGTCGAAAAAATCCCAATTCCAGATTTTCGCGCTCCCGGCAATGAGCGCATTGGGCATCCATCTCCCGATTTGCTAGACACAATCTATGTCTGCCAGCAACGGCAGGAGTGGTTTCGGAATTACGCACGCTCCATGGGTGAACAACCACTGACGTTTGTGGGTTCGGCTCGCGTAAAGGATGATGTTGTCTCAGCAGCAGCGCGCATCCGAACTGCACTTGGTTTTGACATGGATGAGCGCCGCCGGATTCCGACGTGGACGGATGCGTTGCGTCACTTCATTGAACAGGCAGACGGCCTGGGAATTCTCGTGATGTGCAACGGAGTGGTGCATAACAACAACTATCGGCATCTGGATACAAAGGAGTTTCGCGGCTTTGCCATGGCGGATGATCTAGCGCCGCTGGTGTTCATTAACGGAGCGGACACGAAGGCAGCGCAAATGTTCACGCTGGCGCACGAGTTGGCGCACATCTGGTTGGGGCAGTCTGCCGTTTCTGATTCCCAACCCGTCACGATACCGGGTGAGCAAGTGGAGCGCTGGTGCAACGAAGTCGCCGCTGAATTGCTCGTCCCGATTGAATTGATGCGGCGAGAATACAAGGATGACGCCGCATTGGCAGAAGAAGTCAGCCGACTGGCCCGACGGTTCAAGGTCAGCACGCTTGTCATCTTGCGCCGGATTCTTGACGTGGGCGGATTGAGCCAGCAGGAGTTCTGGGAGGCGTATCATGCGGAGGTGGACCGGCTGCGCGCGATTCCTCGCGGTTCTGGCGGTAATTTTTATCTGACGCAAGCCGCCCGGGTCAGCAAGCGTTTCGCCGCTGCCTTGGTCACAAGTACGCTTGAAGGACAGACGCGTTACAATGACGCCTTTCGGATGCTTGGGTTCTCGAAACTTGCGACGTTCAAAGAGTTGGGACGCAGTCTGGGGGTGGGTGTCGCATGAGTTACTTGCTCGATTCCGACGTCTTTATCCAAGCCAAGAACCTGCATTACGGTTTGGATTTCTGTCCTGCCTTCTGGGATTGGCTGGTTGCCTCGAATGAAGCGGGGCTGGTTTTCAGCACAGAAAAAGTTGGAGACGAAATCCAAGCTGGGGCTGATGAATTGGCAGCTTGGGCGGCAGACCGTGGCGACGGTTTCTTTCTCAAACCTGACGCTGCCATCTTGCCTGCACTTGCCACAGTGAGCAGTTGGGCCACCGGGCAAAACTATGAACCCGCAGCAGTGAACACATTCTTGCAAGTGGCCGATTTTTATCTCGTGACTCATGCGCTGGCTCATGGTCATGTGGTAGTGACACATGAGGTGGCGGCAGCTTCGACGAAAAAGATAAAGATTCCAAACGCTTGCATCGGTGTCGGCGTCAAGTGCGTCAGCCCTTATGAAATGTTGCGCCGTGAAAAGGCGCGGTTTGTCCTCGGTGCGTAGCCGCAATCATTTCACGAGTTCACTTCGCCGCCGTCGGTTTTGATTGTGGGCCGCCAACCCAATCTTGGAATCCTTTCCAACCAGATTTCGCGTAAACCATATCTGGCGCGGTAGGAATGTA
Organism: Verrucomicrobiota bacterium; assembly: GCA_031423875.1. Classification (GTDB taxonomy): domain Bacteria; phylum Verrucomicrobiota; class Verrucomicrobiia; order Limisphaerales; family JADLHS01; genus JADLHS01. Next base: position 2,095 of record JANPGI010000042.1, read on the forward strand.
GTCCTCCGGCCTTGGCGGCAAGCCGGAAAATCCTTTGTAGCAGTAATCTTTCCAAGATCGTTGCCCGCCTCCCTGCGGGCGATAGCGCCACAGTTCCAGCTTGTGAACCCACGCGCGAGCTTGCTCAAAAGGCCACCAGTCTCGCCCGATTTTCTTGCCGTAACCAAGAAAGTCTGGCCAGCCCAGCCACTCAGCACGGTAAAATTCAAACGGACGAGACGGAATATCGGTAGGCTTTTTGGGTTTGCCCGGCAACCGACCAGCACAATACTCATCCCATTCTGCTGGGCTTTTTATTCCGACAGCCCGCACATGTTCACGCGCCTCCGTGAATGGCCGAAAAGTTTTCAATTTTTGAGAAATGTAACCGGTCGCAAAAAAATCGCCCCAAGATGTCCAACCATCGCCGAGATAAACCTCGTCCGGATTGGCTGGCAGGTCTGCGGGCACTGGCGGCAAGTCTGACCGATTGCCTTTACGCCACGCCCTAAATTGTTTTTGGCTTTTCACGCCAAGCCGTCGAACAACGGCCTGTGCATCCGCGTAACTCATCGGAGTTAGTTGGGCGAGCTTGCCCCAAGCTTGGAGATGGATGGATTGAACAAATTTCTCGGATTCAATTTTCACCGGCAGAACTTCGGCGAAGTCGAAATTCACGATTCTTTTTCCGTGCAGCGGCTTGCCGTGGGAAATGGAACGGAATTCTTCGATGATGCGTTCGTCGTTAGCGGCGAGCGCACGAAGAACGAACATGACAAACTTGAAAGCGGAACTCTTTACGGCTTCTGAAAGACTATCTCCGTCCTTCACGACCATCGGCACGATGATGTGACCGAGCGTTTTGTCTTCGGCGCGACGCAACGCGCGTCCGGCTGCTTGCACAACATCAATCGTGCTGCCTTTTGGATCACAGAACATGACGCAATCAATGCGCGGCACATCCACGCCTTCGGTCAGACATCGTGCGTTTGTCACGAGCGACGGGGTGGCGGCGCGAAATGCCAAGAGTTCGCGATCACGCGCACCGGTGGACATCTTTCCGGACACATGGAACGAAGCGACCTGCGGCTGATTCGCGAACGCTTGATTGAATTGATCTGACAGCGAGCGAAAAGCTTTCGCCCGGTCAATGCTGCTGTGAAAGGAAACCGCGTGCCGAACGCCGTGTTCTTGCACGGCCCTTCGCAGCGCGATGAGGCTGGCAAAGGCTGCGGCAGTCACGTCGCTCCACTTGCCTTTGTCTGGCCGGACAAAAGTGTTGGTTTCAACCAACCGCCGAATTTCCGACTCCTTCACACCGATGGTCAGCACTTGGTAGTCGCTGAGAATCGGCGGTTGCGTCTCAATCGCCTCCTTGAACGTCAATAGTTCGATGGTCTCGCCAAATAATTCCGGATCGTCCATCGAAATGATTT
>JANPGI010000043.1:0-3896 GCA_031423875.1 Verrucomicrobiota bacterium
TTCTGCCTCAAAAAAAACCCCCACACCCCACCTGCGCCCCCCCTCCCCCCCTGGGTTGGGGTGCGGGTCGGGGTGCGGGGCGCGTCTCAAGATTGGGAGAACCGCGCGTTCCCCGTGATGGCTGGCGGCGACTTCGCACTCATCAAAGCGGTCGAAGGCTTCGAGGATTTCACCACGTTCGGTAAAAAACAGATCGGCGACCTCGGCGTGAACAGCAAGGATGTCGTGTTCGCTATCACGGAAGGCGGCGAGACTTCGTTCGTCATCGGCACAGCTTGGAAGGGTGTGGATGTCGGCGCGAAAGTCTATTTCGTCTATAACAATCCCGATGATGTCCTTTGCGAGCATGTGCAACGCAGCCGCGAGGTGATTCAAGACGCGCGTATCGAGAAGATCAACATCACCACCGGACCGATGGGCATCACCGGCTCGACTCGGATGCAGGCGACGAGCATTCAACTCGCTGTGATGACCACGATTTTAGAAATGGTCGTGCGCGACTTGATCGGCGGTTTGGATTCAAACTCTGTTGCTAAGACGTTTCTCGCCAAGTTCACCGAGCTTCATGCCACACTGAAATCTCCTGCCGTGCTGACGCAACTCGCGAAACTCACAGCGATGGAGGAATCCGTCTATCGCGCCGGGCGGAAGAATAATTACTTCGCCGACCGCGTGGGCATTGACATGCTGACGGACACGACCGAACGCTCGCCGACGTATTGCACGCCACCGTTCCGCAAGTTTGATGACACCACCGCCACGGAGTCGTGGGCGTTTCTCTACGTGCCTTACGCGAACTCTGACGCCGCATGGGAACGCGTCTGCAAACGCAAGCCGCGCTGCGTGGATTGGAAACCAGACGATGTGCGCGGACTTGTGCCAGACGACAAATTCGCTCGCACCGTCGAGATCATCGGCAAGATCAGCTACGCGGAGTTGATGCGCTTCCGCATCGGCTTGGACGGAATCAAAAACCGTGCGCCCGGCGCAGGTGACAGCGCAGTGGCACTCGTCGTTGAATCAGAGAAAAACTCCCTACTCGCGGTGGATGGATTTCATCGGACGCAACTCGATGCAGCGCACAAGGCAGGAGCTAAGACGGGATTGATCTACGTCGGCAGCGCGGAGAGTTGTCGCGAAGTCGGCGAGTTCGCAGCGAAGTGGAATCCTGATTGCATCACGGTTCTCGTGCCCGTGCCACAGGCGGATTTCTTGCTCAACGGTGTGATGCGCGTCGGACTCAAGATGCTGCTCAACACCCTCTCGACCTGCACGATGGTGCGGCTCGGTCGCGTGATGGGCAATTACATGATCTGGGTTGTGCCGAGCAATCTGAAGCTGATTGATCGCGCGACGCGTTATATCCAGAAACTCACTGGCCTTGATTACGTCGCGGCGAATCGCCTCCTCTTTGAGGTGTTTGAATACGTCGAGCCGCGCATGAAAGCCGATCAAGCCTATCCGCCAGTCGTGGGCGTGAGCGTGATGCGCCACCGCCACGGCTTGAGCAATGAAGAAGCCGAGAAGCGGTTGATGGCAGAATTGAAATAGGAAACGCTCTGCGCGTCACCACTCGATCACAGCCGCGCCCCACGTCAGTCCCGCGCCGAAGACGACGAGCAGCACCAGATCGCCGCGTTGGATTTTTCCAGTGTTCACCGCTTCATCCAGCGCGATGGCCACGGACGCCGCAGAGGTGTTGCCGATGCGATCCACGTTGCAGAAAACTTGTTCGGGCGTCGCGCCGAGACGTTCGCCCACAGCATCGAGGATGCGGCGGTTCGCTTGATGCGGGATGACGCATTTGATCTTGGTGATGTCCACATCGCAGCGGCGCATCGCCTCGGTGGCCGCACTCACCATCGCTTGCACGGCGTGCTTGAAAGTTTCTTTGCCTTCCATGCGCAGATAATGCAACCGCGCGTCCACGGATTCTGCTGTGGCGGGGCAACGGCTTCCGCCGCCGGGCATGTAGAGCAGATTGGCTTTGCTGCCGTCTGCGCCCATCACAGCGGTGAGCAATCCGTGGGATTTTTCACGGTTCTGCAGAATCACCGCGCCCGCGCCATCACCGAACAGCACGCAGGTGTTGCGATCTTTCCAATCAATGATGGACGAAAGTTTTTCCGCGCCGATGACCAACACGGTGTCGTACGTGCGGGACATGATGAACTGCTGGCCGATTTCCAGTCCGTAAATAAATCCTGAACAAGCCGCTTCCAGATCGAACGCCGCCGCGCGATTCGCGCCGATCTTCTGTTGCACAATGCAAGCCGTGGACGGGAACACCATGTCCGGTGTGATGGTGGCCACGATGATGAGATCAATCTGATCCGCCGTGACGCCTGCTGATTTCATGGCGCGTTCTGCGGCCTTCGTGGCGAGGTCGGACGTGAATTCGTCTTTGGCGGCGATATGACGTTCCTTGATGCCGGTGCGGGACGTGATCCATTCGTCACTGGTATCAACGAGTTTTTCGAGTTCAGCGTTGGTGAGAATCTTTTCCGGCACATACGAGCCGACGCCGGCGATAGAAACGCTGCGGCCTGTGAAATTATGTTTGGCGCGCGGGTTCGTGAATTTTTTTGGGGATGCACTCATGCTGTGACGGGAGCGGTAGGTTGTGCGGCGAGACGTTCGTTGGCGAGCGCGATCTGTTTGATGATGGTTGCGTTCAGACCGTGTTGGACTTCCTCGGTGGCGATGCGGATGGCGTGCATGATGGAGCGTTCGCGTGAGGAACCATGGCACTTGATGACGTTGCCGTTGAGTCCGAGCAACACCGCGCCGCCATACACTTCAGGGTCAAGACGGCGTTTAAGTGAGCGAAACGCGCCTTGCGACAGAACTGCGCCGAACTTGCGGAGAGGATTGGCGGTCAACTCGGCCTTGAGCATCTGCATCATCGCGTAGCCGAGACTCTCGGCGGTTTTCAAAACGACGTTGCCAGTGAAACCATCTGCGACGACGACATCCACGCCATCGTTGAAGAGATCAAATCCTTCGACGTAGCCGATGAAATTGAGATCGAGCAACGCGCAGAGTCGAGCGGCTTCACGGGTGAGATCGTTGCCTTTGGATTCTTCCGAGCCGTTGCTCAGGACGCCGACGCGCGGTTTGGCGATGCCGAGAATTTCGCGTGCGTAAAGATTTCCCATGACCGCGAACTGCGCGAGGTGCGACGGTTCACAAACGGGATTCGCACCTGCATCCAGAAGGACGAAGTCGCCCGTGAGCGAAGGCATACGGCAGGTCAGCGCAGGGCGCTCCACGCCTTCGAGACGGCGGAGTTTCATCGAGCCAGCGACGAGTGCGCCAGTGTTGCCGGGGGAAATGACGGCGTCTGCCTTGCCTTCGCGCGCGAGTTCGATGGCGCGAACTAGCGAGGAATCCTTTTTCTTGCGGATGCCTTCGACCGGGCTGTCATCCATCGTCAACACCTCGGAGGCATGGACTATCTGGGCACGAGAGTCGGTGAGACCGGCTTCGCTAAGAGCGGGACGGATTTTATCCTCCTGACCGACGAGCAACACGGAAGTGATCCGTGAGTCGGCTTCGAGGGCTAGTTTGACGCCTTTGACGACGACCGCACAACCGTGGTCGCCACCCATGACATCCAACGCGATTCGCATAGAGCTGAGGGAACGTGCAACGCCTTTCGGAGCGCCCGTGCGTCAGCGATCAAGCGCCGACGTTGACCGTGAGAACCTGGCGGCCTTTGTAGAAACCGCAGGCGGGACAAACACGATGCGGCACATAGGGTGCGGCGCATTGAGGGCAGGTGCTCAGTTGCGGAAGTTTCAGGACACTGTTGTACGCACGGCGCATTTTCATGCGGCTCGTGGACGGTTTGCGCTTCGGAACACCCATAATTACTCTTTTCTAAACTTCAGTTT
>JANPGI010000044.1:0-2482 GCA_031423875.1 Verrucomicrobiota bacterium
GGGCGTAGGGTGCGCTCGGCACCAGGAAGGGGTCGAGCAGGTAGTCGGGCGGGGTGTTCGTCCCACCCCTCAGGGCGAAGGCGTTACCGGGATCCGACAAACTGGTGCCAAACACCAAAGTGGATTTTGGCGCCGCGCTCGTCGGCGGATCACTGGCCGGGGTGTCGTGGCATATTTATAATCAACTTGGATTCCTGATAGCTTCCCGTGCCGTCAGCGCCAGCACCATTTACGGCAGTCTCTTCATCCTTCCGCTGTTCATGGGCGGGCTTTATATGGGCTGGCTCACGATCTTGTTCGGTGCACAAGTGGCGTATGCGTTCCAGAATCGCGCGGCTTACTTGCAGGACAAACTCGCCGAGAACGTCAATCAACGCGGGCGCGAGTTCGTGGCGTTGCGGTTGATGACGTGCATCGGGCAGCGGTTCAATCGCGGGCAAAAACCTGTGACCATCCGCGAAATCTCCACCGAACTCGGCATCCCCAGCAAACTTGTTCAACAAGTTCTGCAAACTTTGCTCGCCGCACATCTCGTCGTCGAAATCGCGGGCACAGAGGCGGGCTACTCGCCTGCGCGTCCACTCGACACAATCAATTGTCACCACGTTCTGCTCGCCATGCGCGCCACTCACGGTCAAGAACCCGCCACGCGCGATGAACCGGTGCGCGTGGAAGTCCTCGGTGAATTCGCGCGCATCCAGGCCGCTGAACGCGAGGTCGCATCGTCTGTGACAATGCTCGCGCTCGTCAATCGCGCCCAAGTCCGCCTCGAACTCGCTGCTGCGTCCGTGCCGAGAGATGTGACCGTGGAGGTTGCACCTGCGGATGAGAAGCAACAGATCATTGAATCTGACACTTTGGCTCCAGTCATCCCGCCGCTGGAGGCTGTAACATTTGCTGCTTCCGTCGTCACCGCGCCCGAAGTGGATTTCATCGAGGCCAGCACAACGGTGCAAGCCGCTGAAGCACCGAAGAAAACTGCGTCCAAAAACATTTCCGCCAACACGCCCGTTGGCACAGGCATCAACGAAAACGAAAGTTTCCCTTTATGATCATCGGCGTTCCCAAAGAAATCAAAGACCACGAATATCGCGTAGCCATGCTGCCTTCCGCAGCCTATCAACTCATCAAGCGCGGCCACACTGTCGTCGTCGAGCGCAATGCGGGCGTTGGCGCAGGTTATCCCGATGCGGAGTATGAACACGCTGGCGCAAAACTTGTGGACTCACACGCCGCCGTCTTCGAGCAAGCCGACTTGATCGTGAAGGTGAAGGAGCCGTTGCCTGCGGAGTATCCGTTGTTGCGACCGGGACAACTCCTCTTCACCTATCTGCATCTGGCGGCGAACAAAGTTCTCACCGACGCGCTCATGAAATCCAAGGCGACGTGCATCGCCTATGAAACCATCGAGGTGAACAAGCGTCTGCCGTTGCTCGAACCGATGAGCGAGATCGCCGGACGCATGAGCGTGCTCGTGGGCGGATATTTCCTCGCGAAACATTTTGGCGGCAGTGGCGTGTTGCTCGGCGGCGTGCCGGGAGTGTTGCCGGGAAAAGTTGTCGTGCTGGGCGGCGGTTCATCCGGCATCAACGCTGCGCGCATGGCGCAAGGACTTGGCGCAGACGTGACAATTCTCGAAGTGGACTTGGAGCGGATGCGCTTTCTCGACATCACGCTGCACACGGCGCACACGCTTTATTCCAGCGAGGCGCACCTGATGGATCTGTTGCCGCAAGTTGATTTGCTCATCGGTGCGGTGCTCGTGCCCGGCGCGCGTGCGCCCAAGCTTATCAATCGCGAGATGCTCCGCAAGATGCGCCCCGGCAGCGTGCTGGTGGACATCGCGATTGATCAAGGCGGCTGCGCTGAAACCTCCCGCGCCACCACGCATCAGAACCCGGTCTTCGTCGAGGAAGGCGTGACGCATTATTGTGTCGCGAACATGCCCGGCGCTTACGCCCGCACCGCCACACAAGCACTGACGAACGTGACCTATCGCTACATCGAGACACTGGCGGACTATGGTCTGAACGAAGCCTGCCACAAACAACCGTCGCTCATCGGTGGCATCAATGTCATGGGTGGAAACATCACTTACAAAGCCGTGGCCGACGCGCACGGAATGAAATGGTCTGCGGCGGTGGTTTAGCCTGCCGCTGCGCGCTTGCCGAACACCAAACATAGTTCTAGCCTTTGCCCATGACAGCGCGCCTCGACGTCAAAAAAACTTACAAGCTCTACATCGGCGGCAAGTTTCCTCGCAGCGAGAGTGGCCGCTATCTGTCCGCCACTTCCGCCAACGGCGAGCAGCTTGATAATTATTGTCACGCGTCCCGGAAAGATTTCCGCGATGCCGTTGTCGCAGCCAGAGCCGCAGAAGGTGGATGGAGCAAGGCCACAGCCTACAATCGCGGCCAGATACTTTATCGCGCCGCCGAGATGTTGCAGAACCGCGCGAGCGAACTCGTCGCGGAACTGGCGC
>JANPGI010000045.1:0-1885 GCA_031423875.1 Verrucomicrobiota bacterium
CTGCGACACGCCATCGCGGAAAATGATTTTCGCTCGAAAGGTTTGGACATCGCGGACGATGAAATTTTTGTCAGCGACGGTTCCAAGTGCGATTGCGGCGCGATCCTCGACATCCTCGGCAGCAAAAACAAGATCGCCATCAGCGATCCCGTTTATCCCGTTTATGTGGACACGAACGTGATGGTTGGCCACACCGGCGAAGCTAACGACGCGGGCGCTTACGCCAAGCTGGTTTATCTGCCGTGTAAGCCGAGTAACGGGTTCATCCCCGAACCGCCGAAGAAGCATGTGGACGTGGTTTATCTCTGTTCGCCGAACAATCCGACGGGCGCAGCCGCCACGCGCGAACAGCTTGAAGCGTGGGTTAAATACGCGCTGGAGCACAAGACGGTCATTCTGTTCGACGCGGCTTACGAGGCTTACATCACCGAGCCGGGCATTCCGCATTCCATCTACGAAATTCCTGGTGCGCGCGAATGCGCCATTGAGTTCCGGAGCTTCTCGAAGAACGGCGGATTCACCGGCACGCGCTGCGCGTTCACGGTCGTTCCGAAATCGCTCAACGCCTACACCAAGTCTGGCGAAGCGAAGCCGCTGCATCCGCTCTGGTCGCGCCGCATGACCACGAAGTTCAACGGCGTGAGCTACATCGTCCAACGCGCCGCCGAAGCGCTTTATTCTCCAGAAGGCAAAGCACAGGTGGCAGAGCTGATCAAACACTATCTCGGCAACGCCGAAGTTCTTCGCAAAGGCGCGAAGAAAGCCGGGCTGAAAGTTTTCGGCGGCGTGAATGCGCCCTACATCTGGGTGCGCACGCCGAAGGGTGTCACGAGCTGGCAGGCGTTCGACAAGATTCTCGCAGACGCGAACGTGGTCATCACGCCCGGCAGCGGCTTCGGCTCGAAGGGCGAAGGTTTCTTCCGCATCCGCGCCTTCAACAGCCGCGCCAACGCCGAGGAAGTCGCGCGCCGCTTGCAGGAATTGAAGTGGTGAAAGAGTGAACCGCTAATCTGCGCTGATGGAGAAACGGTTTGCGAGAACCACCGAATGTTTCCGCCATCTGTTCCAGATTAGCGTCTATCAGCGAAGATTAGCGGTTGAACTTCGGCGTGCTTGGGACACCGCTGGTTTGCGTGAGCGTTAAGCCGACGAAACGTCGGCGCTCCGCCTGAGACTCCCCGGCTTTAACCGCACCCAAATCGCCCGGCGAAAAATTATCATTTCACCGGGCGCGATTTTCCGGCATCGTCCATGAGATATGGGAAAACGCCGCGAAGCCCGCGAAAGGGCCGTACAGTTTCTGTTCCAGCATGACTTGAATCCACGCGAAGACCTCGACGCGGCGCTTAATGAATTCTGGGAATCACAACGCGCAGCGGCCATCGCCGAGGATAAGGCCCGCGCCAACTGGAATGAGCCTGTCGTTCTCCCGCCGCCCACAGCAGGTGAGGCCGAGATGCGCCTGTTTTCAGAACCGATGATCCGCGGCACTCTCCAACATCGCGATGTGATTGATGAACACATCAAGAAGCACGTCAAGAACTGGGATTTCAACCGCATCGCTCCTGTGGATCGCAACATTTTGCGCCTCGCGATTTACGAAATGTTCCACCGCGATGACATTCCGCCCGTGGTCAGCATCAATGAAGCCGTGGACATCGCAAAAAAGTTTTCTACTGAAGACAGCGGTAAATTCGTCAACGGCATCCTCGACAAGGTGAAGGCGGAATTGATGCGCCCGGCGAGGATTGTGAAATGAATCCAGAAGTCAGAGGTCAGAAGTCAGAGGCCGGAAGTCAGGGGGCAGTAGTAAGGCCTCCGAGTTTCGGCGTCCGACCTCAAGCCTCTGGCTTCGCTGATTTGCATCTTCATTCACATTACTCCG
>JANPGI010000046.1:0-4377 GCA_031423875.1 Verrucomicrobiota bacterium
GGGCGTAGGGTATGGCTGTGCCGTTGGTCGCGGCAGAGTCGGCGAAGAACCATTCACCAGCGGTGTTCTGGATGTAGAGCCGGGCAGCCACGCGCTCGCCGGTTTTGGCCTCCACAATTTCGCCGGTGATCAGCGCAGCGTTTACCTGTGCCCCAAGCCACAGACTCAGTGCCAAGTGCGCGAGTGCGATCCACTTTTTCCCCGTTGTCATTGGAATGATAGTAACTGCGTCTTGAGTCTGGGTGAAAAGAAAAGACCGGGCGACTCCGCCCGGTCTGTTCCACCGAATACACCACAAACCAAAATTACGGCACGCGGACGCGATAGAACTGTTGGGTGTTTGTGGCGGGGCTGTTCGTGTAATGGAACAATCCGCCATTGCCTACAAAGCCGCCTAGGTAATTCCATGTCAACGCAGACAGGTCAGTCTTGGAATCCACTGCGTAGAAGATGTTGTTGTCGCCGTTCAAGCTGAACCGGAAACCCGATCCGATATGGGCTGGATTGACAATCGAGGGCGGTGCAACGACGAAGCCGGGATCCAGTGCCTCGAATTGAACGTTGTCGAACGTGGCGTAGGCGCCGGTGGCCGTGGTTTCGGCGAAGCACTGAAGCGTGATGAAGTTGGCAGCCTGCGCGGGGGACAGGGCGTAGATTTCTGTTCCGCAACCGAGCAGGATCGGTTGGCCGTTGATTTTCATGCGCATGTTGTTTGTGCGGACTTCGACATCGAAGTCATAACTCGCAGCGACCGGCACGGTGCCGCTGGCGGGGAACGTGATGACATTCGTCGGCCCCAGCACGCTTTGGAACAGGAACCAGCGTCCGTCACCGGTGAACAAATTGATGGCTGTGCCACCGCCGCTGGCGGCATCTACGGTGCGTCCGCCCTGGGTATCACGAAGGCGCAGGCCGATCCACGTATCGTTCGGGATTGAAGTATTGCCGCCCGTAACGGTGAAGCGCAGGCGATAACTGTTCAAGTGTTCGAGTTGGCGGAAGTCCACCAAAGGCGAGACCATGCCGTAGGCGCGCTGACCCGGTCCGGGGTTGTTGGTGATTGCGAGAGTATTTCCACCGATAGACAGAATGCTGTTTGTAGTGCCGCCAGTGCTCCACGTAATGTTTGCGGCTGAACCCGTCTGGCGGGCATTCAAGTTGGCGTTGATGTCCGCGTCATCGGGAATGTTGAATGTGTCCGCCAGTTTCAAACTGCTTGGCAAAGCGGGCAGAATCTCTCTTGCCACAGGCGTGGCGGTGAATGAGAAGTTGTCGAAAGTGACGCTGTTAGCCGAGTCAGAGCCGAGAGAGAGCGAGACGTAGTTGGCTGAACCACACGCCAGCGGCCAACTGCCGAGCAGTTCTCCATTGATGAAATAGTAGAGGACGTTGTTGATTGCGGTTATCTCGACGGCCATCGGGAATGTGCCGTTGGTAGGGGCTGCGAAAACAAGCGGGCCGAAAGCACCCGAAGGCCAGATGATATTGAGACCACTGGGGCGGATGATGGCATTGAAACTATCGGGTTGGACAGGATTGACCAGTGCAGTTGAACTGCGGAGGATGACACCCGCCCAAACGTCGCCAACAGCAGACAAGCTGTTGATGTTATAGGAAAGTTTGAAGTTGCCGGATTCATTGGTGATGAAATTAACTTGAGGAGTGAAAATCCTAGCTTGGAATCCTAGGTGTACGGGCAGCGTCAGCTTCACTTGGTTGTTTGTGATTTCTGCTGTGTTGTAATAGTAAGGTGCAGGGGCTGCGAGACCGCTTTGACGTGTGAGAATATCTTGATCCAGGTCGAAAGTGTCCGTCGTGTTGAAGTTGTCGGTAAGAACAACGAACCCATATTTGTTGGCGAGATAGTTCTCGGTCGCACCACGATCCCCGCCGCTCAATGCCGAGTTGTAGATGAGGACTTCTGCAATGTCGCCGTTCAAGCCCTGTGTAGATTTGTTTTTGTTGCAACCGAACAACCAACCGGCGTTGGCTAATGTATTCAATGTGCCAATGGTGGTGTTCGTCAGCGCAAAACCATTTTGGTAGAGCGTCACTGTGCCTGCCGCTGCGTCTTGAACCATGGTGAGAATGGTCCAGTTGCGAACGGCATACGAGTAAGGTGATGGCAACTCTTTGTTCGATGCAAAGGAGTTAATATAGGGATTGAGCGAGGGCACGGAACTGGTTTGCACATAGAAAATTGTTGTCCCGGCGCCCAATTGCTGGATCAGGGTGTCGCGCACACCTGTAATCTGTGATTGAAACACGATGGTGGCCGTGAACGAATTGCTGTTTGCACTCAATGGCAGCGGGCTGACGAGCCAGTTTAAGTTGGGATTGCTTGGCGCGCTGGAGCCATCATCCAGGAACCGGACTACAGAATGACCGTTCAAACCGTTGGCAACATAGCTCGGTTGATTCACCACGATGCCGTTGGTAGCGTGATTGCCAGTGCCGACCGAGTTGGTCCAATAAGAAACCTTGCTCAGGTTAGCTGTGTTCGTGAGGCCGTCCGGCTTGAGCCAAAGTTGGAGGCCGGTCAGTGTCTGTGCTTGCACATGAAAACTCGCGCACGACAGCAAGGTCGCAAGGGCGATGAAGAAGGATGTTTTACGCATAACGATGTTTGGGTTGTTTATTTTGTGTTGGAACTGGGTTTTGTGTGGGTGGGCGAGAGTTCGGTCTAATACCATTTGGAAATGAAATTATTGGTCTGTCGTAGTGACCGGTCTTCAACGTGACCGTCCATGAAAACAATATTGGCCTTGCCTTTGAAATGCGCCTGACCGTGTTTGAAGCCAGCCCGATAGACCGGTTTGCCACCATAGTAGTTAAATGGTTCAAAGAAAAAGTTGCCGCTCTCCTTCCATGGCACAGCTACAAAACCCACGTCAAAGGATATATCGGTTATGAGAAACGTATCCGTTGGGCGGCTGATGCTCGCAGTCTTGGCTGCGCCAGAATAAATGAAACCAGCTTGGTCGGTCACATCAGTGTTACCTCCACCGATGGCGGTCGCGCTGTTCATCCCGTAACTGATTTTCCAAGTGGGAACGCCGAACGGCGAAGGCGGGATTGCAGGATTATTCAATGGCTCCCGTTGCCGTACGGCACAGGTAAATACACTCTTTGTAAAATCGCTGTCCGTCGCATTACCGGCCACAAAGTCCCCTTTCTTAATATACGGCGTGATGAGATACATCCAGTTGTTCTTGTTCGGGTCCGTCACCGTGGACAAGTGCGCGAATGGCAGCCGATCCTCGGAATCGTCCGCGTACAATTGGGTGGCAAGACCGCATTGGCGGAGGTTGTTTTTGCAGGCGATGGCTTGAGCCTTATCCTTGGCCTTGGCCAGAGCCGGCAAGAGCATTGCCGCGAGAATGGCGATGATGGCAATGACGACCAGCAGTTCGATCAGCGTAAAAGCACGGTGGCAGCTTTGCTCGTTGAAAACGGTTCGGTTGGAAGAATTGTTCACAGGTGTTTTGATCTTGGTCTAGCGTAAGCCGAGACCGCGAAATCACAATACACCCGAATTAGGGTATCACTTTCGGAACTTCATCACGGCTTCAGTTCGCGAGCGGACATGCAGCTTGGTGTATATGTTTTTCAGGTAGGCGTGGATCGTCTCCACGCTCAGTCCCAGTGCCTCCGCGACTTCCTTGTTGGTGTAGCCTTGAGCGACGTAACCCAGCACGTCCGTTTCCCGTTTCGAGAGATTTTCGGCAGGCTTATCCGAGGCACCCTGGCGTTGGAACGACTGCACCACTTTGCGCGCGATGTAATTCGACATCGGCGCACCGCCGCGTTTCACGTCCTGGATGGCGCGCAAAATTTCATCCGCAAGAGAACGTTTCAACAAGTAACCAGACGCACCCATCTGAAGAGCGTGAAAAATCCTATCGCTGTCGTCATAGACGGTAAGCATCACTATCAGGCATTCGGGGCGAAGCATCTTCAATTGGCGGGTGCATTCGACGCCCGACATTTTCGGCAGGTTGATGTCCATGAGAACAACGTCAGGCCGCAGCTTTGGCACTCCTTCCAGTGCTGCTTCGCCGCTGGTAAAAACCCCAACGCACTGGAAACCCACCACGTCGCGTAACATCGTCTGTAAATTGTCCCGAGTTTTGAAATCGTCTTCCACAATGACCACAGAGATTGCCATAAAATATTTCTATGAGTTTAGTTTTTCCAACGTCACCGCAAAGTGCAGGCGGAATCCTCCAACGCCAGAATCTTTTTCCACATCGGCCACATTGCTCTCCACGCGCAACGTCCCACCGAGTGCTTCCAAGCGTCTGCGGATGTTTTCCAACCCGTCTTGGCCGGGTTCGGCAGACGTGGCTTTGATGCCGCGCCCGTTGTCCTCTACTG
>JANPGI010000047.1:0-13483 GCA_031423875.1 Verrucomicrobiota bacterium
AGGAAATCCTGAAAACCGCGAACGAACTCGGCATCGGCCCGATGGGTTTCGGCGGCAAGACGACGTTGCTGGGCGTGAAGATATGCACGGCCAACCGCGTGCCCGCGTCGTATTTCGTGAGCGTCAGCTACATGTGCTGGGCCTTCCGCCGCCAAGGCGTGACGCTGGATGCGGATGGGAAGATCGGGAAGTGGTTGTACTGAGGGCTAAGAGCCAGCGACCCGCCGGTTAAATTGCCCATCTGGGCAGAAAGGTTTCCGCTTCCATTTGCTAAAAATAGAGTCACTCTCTCTTCAGCACACCGAACGCAGTTCAGAGAAAGACACGCCAACAATTCTTAACCGTTATGAAAAACCACGCAAAGGGTCTGTACGCAATCATCGCTTGTGGCCTGCTACGATTGGCATTCGATCCGATGTCCGCTCGCGCTGTGCTCGTTTCCGCCAACAGCGTCACCAACAACGCGAATGTCGTTGGCGTCTTCTTTGATCCCGCAGTCACGTTACCTTCCGCCACAGACATCACCAACTACGTGGTCTATAACAAAAACGGCGTGCTACCTATCAGCAGCATTTCGCTCCAGACAAACGGCCAATACGCGGTGATCACTCTTCTTGGCACAAACGTGGGAGAATTTTTCTACGTGGACGTGACGAACATCGTGGATGTGGCGAGCAATTCCATCGCGGGCAATGTAAGCTGCTATTTGCGCGACATGGGAAATGGAAATGTGGGCACCGTGGGCGATCCCAGTCCAGCAGGCTCGGTTTTTAGCGCGCGAGCTGACACGTTCGAAATCACCGCGAGTGGTTCGGACATCGGCGGGACAAACGACCATTTCAGATTTCTCAGGCAGACCGCGACAGGAAATTTTGACATGGCAGTGCGCGTGACCCGGCTGGACCCGACCGATTCGCTTTCCAAAGCGGGATTGATGGCGCGGGAAAATCTGACGCCGGGCAGCCGGACGATTCAAACATACTTCACGCCGACCGCCGGATCGGATGAGGTGGAAGTGGCGGTGCGGACGTCACCTAACGGGACGACGACTGATTCAGGTTTTCAAATCGGCCCACGCGCCTCTGCAAGCTCGAACGACTGGCTGCGACTGACGCGGATCGGAAACATCTTCACCGCTTATCACGGAACAAATGGCGTCAGTTGGACTGTCAGCGGTGTCACGACGCAGGCGTTCTCGACGAACTTATTTCTCGGAATGGCCGTCACTTCACGGACGAACGGCGCGACCACTACCGCTGAGTTCAGAGGGTTCGAGGCATATTGCGCCCGACCGGGCGATGGAACGATCCCGTCACTGACTGTCTCCGTGAGCGGCACAAACCTCGTCTTGGACTGGCCGCGCACGCCGCGGGATTTCACGATACAAATCTCAACCAACATGACGTATTGGCAGTACCTGCTTGCGCCAATCTTTGAAACCGGCACTAACGCGACCGGGCGACAGATGCTCGTGCCCTTGGATTTTTCCACCAACCAGATTTATGCCCGGCTTGCGCGGGCGGAACGCGTGATCCCCGATCCGCCGCTGGCGTTGCAGACAGGAATCATTTTAGCTCTTGGGAATTGCAGCATTTACACCACTGGCCAGCCGATGATTTGCACCCACACGGTCGTTGATGCAGTTGCGCTGGATCGTGTCGTGGCTCTGGCGAACCGCAAAATCACTTTCAGCACTGTGGATAGCAGTGCGGAGTTGGACACAGTGTTGAGCGGTTTTGTGTTCTCGACTCTTCAAACCATCTGTGATGACAACTCGGCAGGAAACAATAAATCCATAGTGCAGTTCGCCACTGGCGTCAGCAGCACATCTCTGAGTGTCGTGGTAGCCGCGAAGCCCGGCACACCTGCAACGACGACGAGCCAGATCAGGCTGAAGATGGTTGTTGAGTAACTTTCCAAGCGAATGTCAAAATTGGAAACTGAACTTCGCGTAGAAAGTCCGGTCGCGCGGCGTTTCTCGATACAGATTGATGGGGCTTAGATGATAATCGCTGTCGGTGATGTTCAACATGCCAACGGTGATCGCCGCCCGGCGTTGCGGAAAACGATAACCTGCAAGTGCATTCCACTGCCAGAAATCATCCCCATTGAGCGCGGCCAAAACTCCGCCTGTGTCTTGTCGCGTCCACTCGCCGTTGACCTCTGCAAAGAACCCTGTCGGATGTTGCCAGATGGCTCGGAGATCAAGCGTGGACAACGTGCCGGAAAAGTTTTGTCGCGGAACAAACCCGGTGACAGCAGCAGCGGCGTCCGAGACTTCAGAATAGTTGTCTGTTAATTCAGCCTGACTCACGCGGTAGCTGGCGCCGAACGCCCAGTTTTCCCCGAGCAATTGATGCAGGGATAGGCAAACGAACTTCTCTTGAAAATCCAATCGCTCCGTGAGCGATTCAAGGAATGGGCCTCCGAGACCCGTCAACACAAACGCGCCCATCTGCCGTTCCACGCTGGATTTCAGCAATCCTCCTTCGATGGCCAGATAAGTTTTCGTGCAAAACTTTTGCTCCAATGACATCCCGTAAGTGGTGAACTCCGCTCCGGCATTTGCACCCGCCAACGACTCAGGGATCAGGCTGCGAAATGCCTGGTTGAAACCCGCCACCTGTGTCGGCTCCAGTTGAAAACTCTGATCAAAGCTCGCTCCACCCACGGACTTTGAATAGCCAGCCCGCAGCGTCGTGTCTTCCAGCGGCGACCAGATCACTCCAGCTTTTGGCAACAGATGGCGGCTCGTGTCCGTATTTTCGGAGAGCGGCGCGAACCGAAAATCTTCAGGCAGAACGAGCCACTCATAACTTAACCCGCCGATCAGTCGCAAGGAGTCGGTTACCTGCCATTGCTCATAGCCATACACGCTTGCCCGACGGAAATCTGTGGACACGTCTTGCGCCACCGGGGCGGGGAATAATCCTAAAAGTGCCAGATCGAAATTGACCTGCGTATTCCGCGTGCGGAAGTCACCGTGCTGATAGCGTGTGCCGATGATCGTGGTGAGCCGGGGCGTCTGCCAGATGTGTTGCGCTTCCGCCGTGTAGATTTCCAATTCGCTCCGGTAATCCTGATTCATCGCAATCGGTCGTACCGCAGAAATTGCCGAAGTCAAAGTCGGTCTCGCCACCAGAAACGTCGGCGCGAGCGGATTGGTGACGGAATAGTCATCCGCCAGCCGACTCGCCAGCAGCAAGGTGTGGCTGCCCGGACTCCATTCGTGATGATAGCCCGCGATCAAGATCGGCTCCTGCCGGTCTTCAAATCGAAATGGCGCAAGCACGGCGTCAGACTGGTTGTGATATTGCGCCAGATTTCCGCCGCTGGAATTCGCGATTGTCGTCTGGAAGAAAATCGTGTCGCTCGGCGTGATCTGATGCTTGAGACGGATGTCGTATTCCCTGAACTCCAGATCGTTGTTCGGACGAGTGCCATCGCGTGATTCGTAGTATTCCTCCACGGCAAAGCTCGTGTCGCCAAACGTGCCGAACTGCGCCGCGCTCATCCGCCAACTGCCTTCGCTAAAATACTCGGTGCTGGAACTGATGCCGAAACCGTCGCGCTCAAACAGCTTTGAGTATTCCTGCTGCGAAACTTGTTGCGAAAGATTGCCCGCCCCAACTGGCGCGAGCAGGTGTGCCACCAGAAACTCGCTCACAAACGGAGTCTCGTAACGCAGGTTCACACCCTGCGGATCGCGAAGTTCATGAAAACTATTGGCTAGAAAAAGATGCGCTGAATAATTGGCGTAGTCAGCGTTCACCGCCTTGCCTGCTTCACGCACACTCACGTCAGTCATCCCGGCATCGCGATAGATGTTCGCCAGATTTGCCCCGCGTACAGCGCGGTCTTGATCCAACATCAGGCGCGAACGATAGACGCGCCGGTTGCCATTCCTCTCTTGCGAGCGCTCCAGTTCTTCGACGGCTTCATTGATGCGGTTGTTCTGCTGAAGTAACAACGCGGAATAAAGCCACGCGGTGGGATCGTTCACATCGCGCTCTTTAGCGAGGGCGAGTTCCTGCTCCGCGTGTTTTGCATCGCCGCGCTCTGCCCACGCTTTGGCGAGATAGCTGCGAAGCAACGCGCGCTGAGGTTCGAGAGTGGCAGCGACTTGAAGATCATCTCGTCCGCCAGAAACATCCCCGCGTCGAATGCGACAAAGTCCGCGCCCCAACCATGCGTTACCCAAGGCGCTGTCGAGTGCGATGGCGCGATTGAACTCATCACCAGCTTCGCGGATACGATTCTGAGCGGCCAATGCGAATCCACGCAGAGCGACGGCCTGCGCGTTGCGCGGCGCGAGCGCGAGGCTTTCATCAAGCGCGGCCAGCGCACGTTTTGTATGACCGAAGCTGAATTCCAATTCCGCCACGCGCGCCCAACCAAAACCAAACTGCGGCGAAAGCACCGCGGATAATTCAGCGGCTTGCAACGCCTCCGGCAAGCGTGATTGCGATTGCAGTAAATAAGATCGCGCGAGCGCAGCAGTAGCCGAATCAGCCGGAAGGGCGGGCGAATTAGTAGCTGCAACCACATGAGGGAAATGTTTCACCGCAGCGATGAGTTCGCGCAGCGCATGAGCCAGATTACCGCTGGCGGGAAGCAAAGTTTCCGCCTGATCCACTTTCCCGACGGATAACAACAACGCCGCGTAATATATTTTCTCTGATTCAGACACCGGCTCGCGACCTTCCGGATACTTGGCGAGTGCAGCGAGCAAATCTCCGGAGCGATAAGCGGCCAAGGATTCCTTCAACACCTCTTGCTCATTTGAGTTGAACCGCATTTCGTCCGCATCCAGCACCCCGGGATAATAGAGACACCATTGGATGTAGTTCACCGCATAGAGCGCGGGAAATTTCATGGGGGCTTGTCCGGGTTCGACCACACCTTGCTCGCCGTTCTTAAGTTGGATTGCGCCGAACGCGTTGGTCAATTCCACCTCGCCATCGAACATCGTCAGAATCGTTCGACCATCGTCATCAACAGCAAGATGAAATTCCGTGCCCCGAATCGCAGCGGTAGCGGTGCGAGTTTTGAATCGCACGTCCGTCGGTTTGTCGCGATGGAAAAAATATATCAATCCCTTGCTCAAACTGAATGAAGGCTTCTCTGGCAACTCTTCAGTCGGCTCTACGAGAAACTCTGTCAGCTCCGCCATGCGCAACGTGCTTTGATCCAGCAGATGCAACGTCGCCCGGCTGCGTTCGCCGGTGCGGATGCGGTCGGCGATATGGAGGATTTGATTCGTTTGCGCGGTTGACCAGACGTTCGTGCCAGCGAGAGCGGCTTCCACTTTGCCAGATCTCTCCAATACGGTGACGCGGTTCTCACCTGCGTGTACGGCGGAATTGGAGATGAAAGCTGCCACGGACAACATCCACGCGAGGCCAAGCCTTTGAATGGATCGCTGCGTCGGATAAAACACGACACGCTGGTTGTTGGCCTGTTGCATGGTGGCGGATTGGCGTGTGGGTTGTAGGCGTTGCATCATCAGCGCGTCAAGCGAATCGTTGGCCGGAGGAAACTGCGGATATGAAACTATCCGCGATTTCCCCCCAGCCGAAAATCTCAAGTCAACCACTGGATTGGAATGGTGCATTGGCCCTTTCCGTGGCTCTTTTGTATGGGGTGTTCATTGCGGTGATCTTCTTGATCGGTTCGTGTGAGGAACGTGATCGGGATGGTGTGAGCTTGCCGTAACCTTCTGGATTTTTTGCAACGTGAAGTTGTCATCACCTGTTACTTGGCAGAAAAGCGTCAAAAGTGTCGAAGATTCGCAAGCTGAGCGAAAACCACTCCGAAACGCTCCCGCCAAAAAGAATTTCAACTTTCTGCGACACCTTCGGAAAGTTTTCGCCAAGTAACCAGTGTAACAAACTCTGACCCGGCAGATTTCCGCTCTTGTGAGCGGGAGCGGGCAAGGCTGAAAAATCCGTGTGTCCAGCCCAGCCCGTTGCCGGATCGGAGGAGCACCACGACAAAACCAAAGCCCAGAAATATGAAAACGTTCCTGCCAGAAACCACCCGATTTGCACAATCCCCGATTTCCCAGAGTAGAATCTCACTCTCGCCCCAAACGTTGCGGCTGTTTCTCGCCATCTGCGGCCTGTTGCTGGCGGGATCCTCAGCCTTTGGTCAATCCAACATCTTTACGGGAGTTTTCTGGTCGGGCAACAGCTTCCCAGGTTATGTCAATGTGGGTGCGAAGTGTAATCCCGCATTTGAGCCGACGGTTTTCGCCGTCCCCAGCAGCAGTTGCACTCCATCTGTGCCTTGGACCATCACGGTGGCCGATGGTGCAAGCGCCCCTCACACCGATTCCGAAACTGGTCTGCATGTTGACGTGACGACCAAAACGTTGCGCACATCTGGTGGCGCGTTGCCAACACTGAACCTTACCGGACTGGATATCGGCATGGGCACGTTGACCCTCACGGATCCCTGTGGCAATTCCGAGGTGTTCGCGTTCAAGATTGTTGATTGCGCTGGTGGTGTCGCGCTGGTCACGGACATCGGCTTCATGGACGTGATCGGGCCGAACAGGGCAGTTACTTATTATGTCCAAGCCGCCAACGCCGGGATCAATCCAAGTGTGCCGACAATGATGGAAGTTACTGGCATCCCGGTGCCAGCCGATTGTGAACTCACCTCATCTGAGATGACTTTAGGAACAGTTGTGAGTGGCGAACAGAAAGTCAGCGTGCTTGTTGGTGCACTGAATCCTGGCGAACAGAAGGGCTTCACATTCGAGATGAAGGCCAAGCCTTCGGCCATCATCGGCGATAAATTCACCCTGCTTGCTGAATTTACTGCACCGCACATCAACAAGGATTCCCAACTCATCACGATTGTCGCGTCTGTAGATCCCAACGCCAAATACGGCCCGCCCGGCTATGGGCCGTTGCACACAATCCAAAAGAATACCCTCCTGCCGTACTCGATTACTTTTGAGAACGATTCCGCAGCCCTCGCTCCGGCGCAGATCGTCACCATCACAGATTACCTCGATACCACCAAGGTCGAGCCGGTCACGCTAGCATTTGGCCCCGTTCACTTCGGCAGCAAGGTGGTTGTCCCGCCCGCAAGCATGAACCCCTTCTCCGTCACAGTTCCGTACGACGTGGATGGCAATCCGTTGACCACTGCGGACAACATTTTTGTGCGCGTCAGTGGCAGCATAGATCAGAACCAGTTCAGCGGTACCTACGGCAAGGTGGAATGGACGTTCGAATCACTTGACGCCCCTGGCGGCAATCCGCCGCCGATCAACATCGGATTCCTCCCACCGAACAACACCCAGCCCGAAGGCGATGGCGGCGTGACGTTCACCATCTCACAGAAAGCAAACCTCGCCCCTGGCACGTTGATTACCAATCTTGCTTCCATTGTGTTCGACGTGAACGCCCCGATTCTCACGCCGGTCTGGACAAACCGCATTGTCATTCCGTCCACGCTCGGCATAAATCGGACGCAAGCAGGCATGGTACGCATCTCTTGGTCCGGCGGCGTGTTGGAACAAGCCAGCACTGTCACTGCGAATGACTGGACAAACTCGCCGGTGCAGATTTCGCCGTGGACGTTTGATCCAGCAGAGCCGATGAAATTCTTTCGGGTGCGCAACGACTGACCCCAACCCAGCCCCCCGCACCCGCCCCAGCCGATGGAAACATCGGCTGGGGTCTTGGTTTTCACACCGCCATAAATAAATCAACTTTCCGCGACACCTTCGGAAAGTTTTCACCAAGTAATCCAGTGAACGGTTGCGTCGGCTGGCAGTTCAGCCTGTTCGATGTAGCAGGCGGCGGATGAAGTGACCTGAAAACGTGTGTGCTGTCATCCATCCGCGCCGACCGACCAGCCGTTCAAAAAAAACAAACCAACCAGACAACAACAGAAAACTATGAAGCCCTCAATTCCCACCTTCGTGAAAGGACGCCAGCAATCCCAGACCCGCGCCATCCGCAAACCTTCCAGCCCGTCGCATTTTCTCGCGACCCTGCAACTCGCCTCGCGCCACAAGCGCACGGCGAAGTTGTTCGGATTCTTTGCCGCGATGTTGGTGACTTTACAGTCGGTGATGGCGAGTTACACGGTCACACTAGAAGGATCCGGCTCGTACAATCCAGTGGGGATACATCTTGATAATCCTGCCGGGAACGATTTGAACACGCTGTTTCCCGGAGCCTCAGATAATGATTCTATTTTTCTCTGGGATTGTACGACTCAAGATTTCGCCCCAACGGTGCCGACTTATATCGCTGGCATGGGTCAGTGGATACCCAACCTGACTCTGACACCCGGTCAGGGCGTATTTTACGTAAATCAAGGGGCAACACGGACTGCGACACTCAACGGCAATCCCATCACGCCCGCGTATCCTCCGCCTCAAGACTGCGGTTGCGACAAGCGAAGCATGCTGGCCAACCAGACAGCAACCGTCGCGTCGTGGGGAAGCTTGATGGGTGGGCCGCCAATCAATGGCTCGCAGTTCATCAAGTTCGACGTGATGTTCTTTGACTGGGTCACAAACAAATACGATAACTGCGCGTGGACTCTCGGCGAACCTGCCGCTGCCGTCGGCGAGGCGGTCTGGGTCGTCGTGCCTTGCACCAACTCGACGCCGTGCCAACCCTGCACGAACAACCTCGTCATCAACGGCAGTTTTGAGAATCCAAACATCGGGGCGAACACTGTGGCGCAGCTTTCCTCGATTCCGGGCTGGACGGCCATCGGATCGGGCGGCCCGACGACGTTGGAGATTTGGAGCGGCAACTTTTTCACCATGACGCCGCAGGATGGCAACCAGCATCTCGAAATCAACTCCGCCACCAACAACGTTGTCGTGTCGCAGGTCATCACCAACGTGAGCACCAACTGCACGGCAAAGTTCTGCTTCTGGTACGCAGGCCGCGCGGGGCACACGCCGAACAATTTCGTACTCCAGATTCTCGGTAGCGGACTCTCTGCGGTGAATTTCAATCCGCCCCAGTACACAGCGCCTTCCTCGTGGCAGCAGTATTGTGTCGAGTTCACGCCGCAATCATCCACATTGATCATTCGGTTCACGGGCACGTCCGGCGCGGCACTGGCGGGCGCGCACATTGACAACGTGACATTGATGCAATGCTGCACCAACCCGCCATGCGATGAGCCCCTGGTGGTCAATTGCTCCACGAACAAAACCGTGGAATGTGGCACGGCATGGCAGTTCGACCCGCCAACAGCTTCATCTGCTTGCTGCCCGACTTCGCCCGTCGTTTCAGTGGTCGCCACGTGGACCAACGGCGTTTGCCCCAAGTTGATCAGTCGCTCATGGCAGGTTACGGATTGTTTCTCACAATGGGTCACCTGCACACAGACCGTCACTGTGGTGGATACGACGCTGCCTGTGGTGAAATGCCCCGGCAACATCGTGGCTTACACTTGCGACCCAACCAAGAAAGTGTATTTCGCAGCCATAGCCAAGGATGCCTGCTCAGGAACATTGCCGGTGACATACAGCCACGTCTCCGGGAACTCCTTCCCAGTCGGCAACACCACCGTCACAGCCACGGCCACCGATGCGTGTGGTAATGTCGGTTCATGCACCTTCATCGTCTCGGTCAAACAATACACACTGCCTGGGTGGCGAACGCTCGGCATCAAAGATAACGGAACGCTTCCGACCGAGACCGCGACGCGGAGTGTTTATCTGAACTCGCTGTCTGGGCCGTGGAACGACTTTGACACCAAGCACGCTGGTCGTCCGTTTGGAGCGTCATTCCTCAACCTGCCGAAGGGCCTAACTTCAGCCACGCTCGAAATCTGGCTGAAACCATACCGGAAGAGCCTCTTCTCCAACGCATCGCAAAACGACACCATCACCCTCAGGTCTGCATCATCGGTTCTGGTGAACAGCCCGATTAGTGCACCGGGAGGTTCATTCAGCCCGTGGTGGTTACAGTCGAGCTTCCAAAAATACACGATCACCTTCAGCCCGGCCCAGCTCGCCGCAATCAATGTCAACAACCAGTTGGACATCTTCGTGCAGGACTCAACCATCGTGGACTACGCGAGACTCAGCTATAATTACTGCTTCGACCTCGACAAGCTCGGTGGTGTTGACGTCTCGATGAACAACGGAGTACTCGTCAACGGGCCGCAATTCACATCGCTCAAGCCGATTCCTGACGTGACCAATTACACAGCCACGGTGTTGCCGGGCGCGACCAAAGGTCTTCGTCTCGGTCTGCCTGTAAAACAACTCGGCTTCCTCACAAACGCCACGTTGTCCGCCACTGCCGAAGTGAACGGTCAATCCTCCCCCACCGCAGTGACGCTCACCGGCGTCGGTAACGGCAACGTCAACCTCGCGCTGTCTTCCATTCCTGCCGAGGTCACGCAGTTGCAATTGACCCTCAAACGCAACGGCGCAATCGTTGGTCAATCCACACAACCTGCCAGCAACGGCGCGCCTTCCATCATCATCATGCACGACGGCGTGGAAGTGACATCAGGCCAGCAGGGACTCATCTGGATGGAAGACATGTGGGAACTCTCCACCGTCGCCAACCTCGGATCAAGCGGCCAAGACGGCGTCTCTATCGCCAACCTCGGATCGAGTGGCCAAGATGGTGTGGATTCCATCATCATCATGCACGACGGGGTTGACTATAACCTCGGGTCCAGTGGCCAGGACGGCGTTGAATTCAACATCGGTTCAAGCGGCCAAGATGGAATCGGCTCCAGCGGTAACGACGGCGTGGAGTTCACCGTACGGATGCGCAATCCGTCCTCCATCCAAACCTCGGTGCTGCCCGCAACACTCGCGGACACCGTCACCATCCGGCTCGTGAATCCAACCACTACTTCTGACACGCTGCTGACTGGAGTCACGCTCGGAGCCGCTGGATTGAGTGAAGTGCAGTTGGCTGGCGCAGCCGTGAAGATGGGTGATCTCTGGACGCAATCCCTCGGTGATGTCACCAGCGCAACGGATGGCGAGCAATTGAGCGTCTCCGCCCACGATCCAAGCGCCACAAATCGCTGGGGCATCATCATCCACCTGCCGGTGACCAACGCCGCCAGCATCAACCTGAACGAGTTGAACAACTCCACCGCGAGCAACGGCATCGTCAATGTCGCAGCCTACGGCAACGTGGGTTCAAACCTTGTGGACGTGGCCCGCGCCTCCATTATCGGCGACGACTGGGGTTGGGGCATCGCCTCTGACTTCTCAGGCATCGGTTCGAGCAACGAGTTGTATCAGGTCTATAACCACGGCGTGCAGGTTGCATCGTTCACATTCCACGGCACACCGCACGTCCCGGTGTTGCCCGCCTTGTTGAGCACAACCGACTCCGGCACGAAGTGGATCTACGAGTGGGCTTCCGATGGCATCATCGCCATCAACGGAACGAACTACCTCGGCAACGAACTGCGCATCACTTCGGTAGCGCCCGCAGCGCTGCCCGTTTCAGTGCGCTTCCTTGGCATCGGAAGCTCCGGTCAGGACGGCGTGTCCATCGCGGGTAAGACTCCACCACCCAACTGGACGGTCATGCCGCTCGAATGGGACGCGGACGACCTGCACATCCAATGGGCTGGACCGAGAGGTGGCGCATTGGAATCCGCACCGACGGTGACTGGCCCGTGGATCATCGTTCCTAACCAGAGCGCGTATTCAGCCACGATGCCATCACCCGAAAGCACGAACGCCGCGCCTGCACAATTCTTCCGCATGCGGTCGAACTAAACTTGTTGTTTGTTGTTGCAGATACAAAGCCGGGGACTTCGGTCCCCGGCTCTTTTAATTCGCGCAGGGAACGCTCCCGCCACTTCTGGTCATACCCGCCTACGCGCTGGCTTGATTCTTCCCGCCACCTTCTTCATTCTGGCTTCACTGTGAATTTACCCGAGCATCGCAAGGCGATTGATAAACTGGACGCGCAGATCGTCCGGTTGCTCAACGAGCGCACGAAACACGTCCTGTCCATCGGCGAGATCAAACTCAAGGCGGGCGAGGAAATTTATGCGCCGCATCGCGAGCTGGCCGTGTTCGCCCGCGTCTGCAAACAGAACGCCGGGCCGATCACCAACGAATCCCTTCGCGCCATCTATCGCGAAGTCATGTCCAGTGCGTTGTCGTTGGAGAAGTCGTTGAGCATCGCGTATCTCGGGCCGGAAGCCACGTTCACGCATCAGGCGGCGATCAAGCGCTTTGGTGCGAGTCTGAATTACGCCGCGCAAAAAACCATTGCGGACGTTTTCACCGAAGTCAGCAAGAGTCGCGCGGATTACGGCGTCGTGCCCGTGGAGAATTCCACCGAGGGCGTCGTCACCCACACGCTCGACATGTTCGTGGACAGCGACCTCAAGATCGTTTCGCAGATCGTGCTCAAGGTGCAGCAATGCCTGATGAGCAATTCACCGCGCAAGGCGATCAAGAAGCTTTACGTGCATCCGCAATCGCTCGCGCAATGTCGTGGTTGGTTGCAGGCGCACTTGCCGCGCGTCGAGATCGTGGAGACGTCCTCGAACGCTCGCTCCGCTGAACTTGCCGCCAAGGAAAAGGGCGCGGCGGCCATCGGCGGTTTGCTGGCGGCGGAGAAATACGGCCTCGAAGTTCTGGAGCAAGACATTCAGGACAACGCCGCTAATGCGACGCGCTTCCTCGTGCTCGGGCGCAAGTGCAGTCCGCCCACCGGCAACGACCGCACCAGTTTGATGGTCAGCATCAGTGACAAGGTCGGCGCGTTGCATCATTCGCTCGCGGCGTTCCGGCGTTATCGCATCAATCTCACCAAGATCGAATCGCGCCCCAGCAAGCGGAAGGCTTGGGAGTATTACTTCTTCATTGATTGCGACGGTCACGTCGAGGACGCGAAGGTCGCCAAAGCCATCACGTTGCTCGGCAAGGAATGCAGCTACGTGAAAGTGCTCGGCTCGTATCCGAATGCGGAGTGACATTGGGAAAGAGTCCGTAGTTGCAGGCGCAACGCCGCGAGTCAATCGGCGTGATAAAGAGGTTACTCAGGCCTAGGAGCGCTGGCCAGAGTCGCCAATCGCGGAAAACCCGCTTCCTAAACTGGCACGCATCCATCAGACTCCCGACACTCTCAGGCGCGGCGAGGCCATGACGTTTCAATCACTCATCCAACACAAAAAACTCAAGCCTGCGCTCGGCGGCGCGCTGGTGGCATGGCTCGCGTGGCAATTGTGTCAATTCCATCTAGGCGCATGGCTCAATGAGTTGAGTTATGACATCCCGTTCCTCTTCACCGCGCCTAGTGCTCCAGCAAACGTGATCCTCGTGGAAATAGATGAAGCCTCTCACGATGATCTGAAGCAGGATTCCCGGCTGACTTGGGATCGCAGGCTGCACGCGCAGTTGGTTGATCACCTGCGAACGGACGGCGCGGATGTGGTGGTGTTTGATGTAGTGTTCACCGGCTTGAATCGTGACCCGGCAGCGGATGCTGAATTAGCC
>JANPGI010000048.1:0-2726 GCA_031423875.1 Verrucomicrobiota bacterium
CCGGCCTTGTCGCCGCTCTCAATGCCGCAGCCGTTGTCCTGGATGCTCACGGTGAACGCCTGCGGTTCGAGCGAGAGTCGCAGCCACACTTCCTAAGCACGCGAATGTTTGACGACGTTGTTCAACGTCTCCTTGATCGCGAGAAACAAGTTGTGTCGCACTTCAGCACGCAGGGGATGGCCGGGCAATTCCGCCGGCAGATCAAGGCGGCAGCGCACTCTCGCCACGCCAAGATATTCCTGCGCGAACTTGGTGACGTACGTCACCAGACTATCCAGCGAGTCGTTGTGCGGGTCCACAGCCCACACAATCTCATCCATCGAGAGGGTGAGTTCACGGGCCATCTCGGATATCTGGCCGACGTGATTGTGAATCTGTTCCACGGAATCGCGCCGGGCCAGTTCGCTCAACAACGAGATATGCGTCAAGCCCGCGCCAAGATCGTCATGGATGTCCTTGGCGATGCGCGCGCGATCCCGCTCCACCGCGCGTTGACGCTCCGCAAATTCCAGCTTGCGCCGGAGTCGTCGCAATCCGATACGCCGGACAGCCACCACCACTCCCAACACCAGCGAAGCCACAGCCAGCATTCTGAACCACCACGTCTCATAGAAACGCGGCTCGACGTTGAGGGCGAGTTCTGCGCCCTGCTCGTTCCACACGCCGTCGTTGTTGCAGGCGGTGACTTGAAATGTGTATTCACCCGGCGGCAGAAAGTTGTAACGCACAGAGCGCAACGTCCCCGCCTCAATCCATCCACGATTCAATCCCTTGAGCCGATAGCGGAAACGGACGCGATCCGGCGATGTGAAACTCAACGCGGTGAACTCGAAATCCACAAACCGTTTCCCCGGCGATACGACGAGCGTCGTCGGCGAACCCTTCCCGCTCGACTGCGGTTGTTGCGCCGCACCGTCCACTAGCATCCGTTCGATCACCACCAACGGCGGAAGCGCGTTGACGGAAACTTCATCCGGCTTCACCGCCACGACTCCATTCAACGTCGCGAACAGCAATCGCCCGTCTCGCGTCCGGCACGCCGCCGGTTGATAACCCCCGGAACATTCCTCCGACGGCAATCCATCGTAACGACCGTACGCGGTGAGATTGATCGTGCTGCCTTCCACACTGTGAAACGATTCGAGTTCAGATTTGCTGACGCGAAAGATTCCGCGCTGCGTTCCCACCCACAAGTATCCTGCGTCATCTTCAAGAATCTGGCAGATCACATCGTCCGGCAAACCTTCCTTCGTCGTGTAGCGTGTGAACGCCCCATCGCGTATCCGCATCAGCCCGCCGCGAAATGTTCCAGCCCACACGGTGCCGTTCGTCTCCGTCAACAGCGACCAGATCGGCTGTGATGCCAATGCATCACTCGCGCGCAATGTCGTCACATGATTGGTTCTGCCTCGAGGCTCGATGCGATATAACGTCCCGTCGCCCGCCCCAGCCCAGATGTTGCCGCGAGCGTCCTCGGCCAACGCGCGGATGTCCGTCCGCGCCACACCATCTTCTGGAACAAATTGTTTGAACTGCGACCCTGTCACCACGGCAAGCCCGCCCTTCGTGCCGATCCAAAGTCTCCCGTCGCGCGCACTCAACAACGCCTTCACGCCATGCACAGCCGGAGCGAACTGTGTGAACCTGGATTCGTTCCCATAAGATAGATCCTCATCCCCTGCGCTCGTCCACAATCGCCCGGTCACATCAGGACACACGCTGAACACAAAACCGCGCTGCATCCCCGCAGGCAATGCAAACGAACGCCACTCCTTGCTGAACCAGCGATGTAGTCCACCGCCGAACGTTCCCACCCAGATCCCACCCTCCGCATCTTCCGCCACGCTTACCGCCGTGCGCTCCGCCACGCTTGCGCCCGGCGTCAATACGCTGAAACGCTTCTCCCGCACCCGCACCAATCCGCCGCGATCCACACCCGCCCAAAAATTCCCTTCGCGATCCTCATGAAAACAATCCACGCGTTCACCGGGGAAGTTTTCCTCCGTGGCCAGTTGCCGCACGCGACCATCCGCTCGGACATGAAAAATCCCCTTGCCATAATCATAAAGCCACACGCTCCCACTGGCATCTTCGTGCAATCCCGTCCGGTCCCGCCAACCGCTGAAAACACCACGAGCCTCCTCCATCTCAAAATCCCAATGCCGCCCACGAGCCCGACGCACCCGATCATTCGCCACAGTCCATACATCACCGTTTGGCAACACGCGCAGGAACATCGTGTTCAAAACACTCTCCCCATTCGTCGGCGTCATGTTCTCAAATTGAGTTCCGTTCCAAGCCACAATCTGCCGATCCGTACCCACCCATATCCTCCCCCCCGCATCCGCCACCATACAATTCATCGGCGCACCCTCGAGACCACCATTCCGTTCGACAGCTTCAAACGTCTTTCCCCTGAGCCGCCAAAGTTTTTGATCGCGACTGCGAGTCCAGATAACGCCATCACCGTCTTCCACTGCGAGCTGTGCCGCGCTCGCACCCGGCGGACGCAACATCTCCCAATTATTCGTCCCACCCGCACCGCGCCAACGGATCAACTCTCCCGTGTGCAGGAGAAACGTCGGACGATTCGACCGCGACGAGATCAAAGTCACCACAGCGTCTGCCGAACCGCCGCCAAGCCATTCCAATGTGAAGCGTCCATCCCGGAACGATGTCAACGAGCCGTCGTAGGTGTTGATCCAAAGCGTGCCGTCCGGTGCGGA
>JANPGI010000049.1:0-6926 GCA_031423875.1 Verrucomicrobiota bacterium
GGTCCAGACGACGCTGGGCAATTTCAACCCCGGCACCGACCGCGTCCTCGTGGCGGGTAGTTTCAGCACGCCGGACTGGATCGCGCCGGCCACCACGGCGTTCGTGTTGACCAACGATCCCGGCAACAACCCCAGCATTTACAAGAACACATTCAATAACGACGTGGCGGTTAACGGTTTTGAGAATCACAAATTTATCATTGATATTGGAGGTACGGCCGCAACATTAAACTGGGAGTTGGGCGGCAACCGCTTCTTCCAAGTGACCGCCGGAAATCAAACCTTGCCAGTGGTTTATTTCAATAATGTTACAAACGCCACTTCGATCGTCACCACTCAGGTCACTTTCTCAGTCAACATGGGTGTCCAAAAGACATTGGGCAATTTCGACCCCAATACAGACTTCGTTTATGTCGCGGGTGATCCTCTCAATAACTGGACTCCGGGCGCATCTACACTGTCAGCCAGCATCGGCAATACGAACATCTACGAAGGCACTTTTACCATCACCAACACGGTAGGAGCACCGGTGAATTTTAAGTTCATCATGAACACCTTC
Source organism: Verrucomicrobiota bacterium (assembly GCA_031423875.1). Lineage (GTDB taxonomy): Bacteria > Verrucomicrobiota > Verrucomicrobiia > Limisphaerales > JADLHS01 > JADLHS01. The sequence goes on from JANPGI010000049.1 coordinate 560, forward strand.
CTCGCTGGTCAACAATGGGAGAATAACGGCGTGGGGCCAAACGGCGCACAGAACCGGCAGTTCACATTCACCAACCAAGCGACCACTCTGCCGACGGTCTATTTCAACAACATCACGAACGCCACCAGCCTCGTCACCACTCAAATCACGTTCAAAGTAAATCTCGCTGCGCAGATTGCCCAAGGAACTTTTGACCCCAACTCCGGCACGGTGACCGTCGCTGGCGACGCGATCAACAACTGGAGTCCGTTGGCTTCTGTGCTTACACAGGCGGGCACGAACAGCAGTTTGTGGAGCGGCACGTTTGACATCACCAACACCGTTGGCACGGCAGTGAATTACAAGTTCACACTCAACAACGGCGGAACATGGGAGACCAACGGTGTCGGGCCGAACAATGCGAATGATCGCCAGCTCATCTTCACAAACGTCGCCACCACGCTGCCGGATGTTTATTTCAACAATCTCGGCAATCTCGGTGGGGTTACGGTCAGCCCGCCGACTAACGGTGTAGTGACAGTTTCATGGACAGGCGGCCCGTTGATCCGTTTGCAAACTAACGCGACGCTTCCCGGCGTCTGGGGCGATGTTCCCGGTTCAACCGGTCTAAGCACGATGGATTTTGGCGCAAGCTCAGGTGCCAACCATTTCCGCTTGATCGGCCCGTGGTAATCTTGCAGCGAAAGCTGATGATGATTTAGCCAGCGTAGTTCTGCGGCGCGGATGGAGGGCGTGTCCGCAGAACTGCGTCTTTTGAAGCGACACAATTTCAAATCCGAGTCAAAGTGAGTTTAATGAATCAAGCACCACATCGAAGCCGTTTTCCCAGAAGCCGAATGTTGGCCGCTGCATTCGCTTTCATGCTCGCCAGCATCTTTGCTGCGTCCGCCAACCAAGTCACCTATCAGGTCAACATGGGTGTCCAACGTGCGTTGGGAAATTTTGATCCGATCAGCGGTGACACTGTCCTCGTCTCTGGCACATTCTCGACGACGGATTGGACGACAACCTCTACACTGACGGCGAGTGTGGGCGACTCGAACATCTACAGCGGCACTTTCAATAACAACGTCGCTACCGGCGGCACCGAGAACCACAAGTTCATCATCAACCCCGGCGGCAACAGCGGCGCGGGTCAACTCGTGTGGGAATCCGGTAACAACCGTTTCTTCACAGTCACCGCTGGCAACCAGACTCTGCCCGTCGTTTATTTCGACAACGCGACGAATGGCCCACCGACGCAAACAAACACGTTTGCGTCATCAGACTTCATCGCGGGCGCAGATATGTCGCATCTGAGATTCTTCGAGGATCGTGGTATCAACTATCGCGTCAACGGGCAGATTCAAGACGCGCTGACGATCTTGAAAAATCGCGGTATCAACTGCGTGCGCTTGCGACTCTTCACGAGCAGTGCAGCGCAAGCGCAAGCTGATGCTTACAATTACACAAACAATCTCGCCTACACCCTGCCACTCGCAGTGCGCGTGAAGAACGCCGGGCTGAAATTCTTGCTCGATTTTCATTACTCAGATTCGTGGGCTGATCCCGGCAAGCAAACCAAGCCAGCGGCGTGGACGAATCTCAATTCCGCCCAGTTGGAAACCCAGCTCCGTGATTACAACAGCAATACCATCGCTGCGTTCAATGCTGCGGGTGCTATGCCCGACTTCGTTCAAGTCGGCAATGAGATCACCGGTGGTTTGCTCTGGACGAACGGTCAGGTGAGTGGCAGTTACAACGCGGCTTGGACCAACATGGCCCGCCTGATGAAAGCAGCCATCAACGGCATCAATGACGCCGCTGGCACCAATCCGCCCAAGATCATCATTCACATAGATCGCGGTGGTGATTGGACCACGACCCAGTGGTATTTCGACAACGTCGTTTATCAACAAGTGCCCTTCGACATCATCGGTGAGAGTTATTATCCGTGGTGGCACGGCGACCTGACCGCGCTCCGCACCTGCCTGAGCAACGCCGCCGTGCGTTACAACAAACCCGTGATGGTCATGGAAACCGCGTTTCCACGCAGCAACTCCACCAACATTCTCGGCTTCACCGCTTCGACAAACGGTCAGGTGCAATTTGTCATCGAACTCGCGAAGATCATCAAGAACGTCCCCGGTGGCAAAGGCGCGGGTGTCTTTTGGTGGGCCGCTGAATATCAACAGGTGTCCGGCGCGAACCTCGCTGGATTTCATCAACGCTCCTTCTTTGGTTCAGATGGCAATGTCTTGCCCGCTGCCGAAGTCTTCGGCGCGATGACAGCGCCCGTGAATATCTCACCAAGCCTCAGCAACAATCTGCTCATCCTGAAATGGCCGCTGAGCGGTGCAGGCATGGCGCTCAAATCCAGCACCAATCTCACCTCACCCATCTGGACTAACACCACCAACACCATACAGGACACGAACCCCGTCTTCAGCACGAGCGTTCCAATGGACGGATCCGTCACGTCGCGCTTCTACCGACTACAATCCAATTGAATCTGATCGCATGACTAGAAATCTGATAAAATCTGTCTCCTGGCTGGCAGTGCTTACGCTGTTCACAACGACCATCGTGTTCGCGCAGTCCCCGTTCGCCAACTTTTCTGCCGACTGGCAATTCCTCCGCGCTGATGAAGCTCAGGCTGCGTCGCCCGCTCTCGACGATAGCAAATGGGAATCCGTCACCTTGCCCCACACAGCGCGCGTTGAGGCTTTGGTTGCCGGGAAAGAAAACCCGCAGTGGCAAGGCATCTGTTGGTATCGCAAAACATTTTCGCTTCCAAAAGATGCCGCCGACAAAATCATCATCCTCCGTTTCGACGGCGCGATGAACGTCGCAGAGATTTGGGTGAACGATCAGTCCGCCGGGAAGTTCATGGGCGGCTACCTGCCCTACGTGATGGACATCACGGCACTCGCCAAGCCGGGGGCGAAGAACGTCGTCGCCGTGCGCCTCGACAACCGCGACAACCCTATCACCGGCCCGAAGCCGCTCGCCGATCTGGATTTCAATCTCTACGGTGGCCTGTATCGCAACGCGCACCTCATCATCAAAGATAAGTTGCACATCACCGAACCCATCCTCGCGGACAAAGTTGCGAGCGGTGGCGTGTTCGTGACGTTCCTGGAAGTTTCCAAAGACGCGGCGACAGTCAAGGTGCAAACCCACGTCAAGAACGCCGATGCCAATGTACGGGGCTTCACCTTGAAATCCACCTTGCTTGACGCCAGCGGCAAAGCCGTCGCTTCCCTTGAGACAACGCCTGGACCACTGTCCGCTGGCGACGATCAGGAATTCGTCCAACAAATCCGCATTGCCAAACCAAATCTCTGGTCGCCCAACTCACCATATCTCTACCGCATCCGGACGGAACTGGTGGCCGACCGCAAGGTCATTGATACCGAAGAAACTCGCGTCGGCATCCGGCACATCGAAATCACCAAGGACGGTTTCCGTATCAACGGCGAGAAGATGTTCCTGCGCGGTGCGAACCGCCATCAAGAATATCCTTACATCGGCAACGCCCTCTCTGATGCAGCGCAATATCGCGATGCGCTCAAGATCAAGGAGGCAGGCTTCGATTACATCCGTCTCTCGCACTATCCGCAGTCGCCCGCGTTCATGGATGCTTGCGATGAACTCGGCCTCGTGGTGATGAACTGCCTCATGGGCTGGCAATATTTCGGCAAAGACCCCGCGTTCGCCGAATTGAAATATCAAGAGTGTCGCCAACTCATCCGCCGTGACCGCAATCATCCCTGCGTCATCATGTGGGAAGTTTCGCTCAACGAAAGCGACATGCCCAAACCGTTCATCGCAAAGACCCACGCCATCGCGCACGAAGAATTTCCCGGCAACCAGATGTTCACCTCCGGCTGGACAAAGGGCTACGACGTATTCATCCAGGCGCGGCAACATGGCGGTTGCAAGAAAGTGAAAGACCTGCCGTGCGTCGTGAGCGAGTACGGCGATTGGGAATACTTCGCGCAAAACGCCGGCCTCGAACAAGGCCAATGGAAAGACCTGCAACCCGCCGCCCGCAACAGTCGCCAATTTCGTGGCGATGGCGAAGTGCGCCTGCTCCAACAAGCGTTGAACTTCCAGGAAGCGCACAACGACAACCTCAAGACCACCGCCTTCGCCGACGGCATCTGGGTGATGTTCGACTACAATCGCGGCTACGCGCCGGACATCGAGGCGTCCGGCGTGATGGACATTTTCCGCCTGCCAAAGTTTGGTTACTGGTTCTTTCGCAGCCAACGCGAGGCCAGCGAACTCGTTGCTGGCAAACCCATCGGTCCGGTGGTGTTCATCGCAAATAATTGGACGCCGGATTCCCCTCGCGAAGTGCGCGTCTTCAGCAACTGCGAAGAAGTCGCGCTTTCGTTGAATGGCAAATTGATCGAACGCCGTCGCACCGACACCGCGCGCCTCGCCACACATGTCAAACACGCCCCTTTCACTTTCACGCTGGATCGTTTTGAAGCCGGCACGTTGACAGCCACCGGCTACATCGGCGGACGCGAAGTCACCACGCACGAACGTCACACACCCGGCACCGCAACAGCACTGACGTTGCACTTCGACTTGAGCGGTCGCCCATTCGCAACCAACAGCAAAGACGCGGTGTTTTGCCACGCCGATCTAGTGGATGCTTCCGGCAATATCATGCCCACTGGCAAATTTCCCGTCTTCTTCGGAACGCATGGTCAGTTACGATTGATCGGCCAAAATCCCATCGCCACCGAAGCGGGCACGGCCACCGTGTTGTTGGAAAGCGATGCTGCCAGTTCCAATACCGCCGTGTATGCCCTTAGTTTGATTCCTGACGGAGAACAAACCCGCATCGTGTCCACCGCTGCTTCAGTGAACGGCAAAAAAGCCAGCAACTACACGATTCGATACACGACCGACGGCAGCAGCCCTTCGACTGCTTCGCCGGAATATCGGAAACCCCTTCGTAGTCATCCTCAACTCCGTGCTGCAATTGTCGTTAATGGAAAGATTGTGGCCACGACAAAATCTCCTCCGCTCACAGCTTCCAGTGGAAGTCTGCATCCGACAGACTCTGTGACATCCTTCAAATGAAGGACTGATTCCTCGCTCGCTGAACGGGCCGCTTGGCTCAATCTGTTATTGCGCGCCACGCAACGTTCTGACAAAAATACGGCGGTTGAAATTGGTGGATGGGGTCTTAGCTCAGTTGGTAGAGCGTCTCGTTCGCAATGAGAAGGTCAGGAGTTCGAGCCTCCTAGGCTCCACCAGCCTTCGCTCGCAGCAAAGCAAGAGCGAAGGCTGCCGCGCTGAAGTGAAACGAAGGCGGGCCACACCTCACGCCTTTGAACAGATGCTCCGAACTACGGCTCGGCAAGCCAGCCTTTGGACTAAAGCCGCATGAGTTTCTTCTACGTTTACATCCTTCAAAGCGAATCTGATCCTGAGAGCTATTACGTGGGTATCACCGAAGATTTGAAAGCCCGGCTGTCAAAACACAACGCGGGCGAAGTATCGCACACCTCCAAACTCCTTCCGTGGCGGATCAAAACCGCAATCGCATTTACAAACGAGCCGCAAGCCTGCAACTTTGAGCGATATTTGAAAACAGCATCCGGGCGCGCATTCGCCAAGAAAAGACTTTAGCCATGCCTTCCAAATCTTCGCCGTGGAAAATGTTCCTCTCTGTCGGTCTCATCACGTTGATTGTTTACGTGACAATTTTTTCGTGGGTGGAAAATAAGCGGCGCAAAGGCGGCCCGTGGGAAATAACCTTCACTCAGGTGGACAACTCCCCTGCTCTACTGATCAATCACTCGAGACTGGGCCTGACCAACATCACCATCGTTTTCCCGGATATGCTTATCCCCACGAATGAACTGAAAACCATCAGCTTCCAGCACGGACAAATCGCACCGTTCGATCTGCCGTTCGGCAAATGCGTCTTTCTCGATACTTTGTATCTGCCCGGCACCGTCACCTGTGAAGTGTTCGGCCACGAAATCCAGATCCTACCGCGCACGATGACGATTGACCGCGTCGAGCGACCTTGGTCCGGCGAGAAAATCCTTTTGACCAATCGTCCCTCCGCTACACTGCCTACCAACTGATATGTTGCTGGTCATAGACAACTACGATTCGTTCACTTACAACATCGTGCAGTATCTCGGCGAGATGAACGTCGCGATGCAGATCGTGCGCAACGATCAGATCACGGTGGAACAGGTGCGTGCGCTCAAGCCGGAGCGATTGCTCGTGTCGCCCGGGCCATGTTCGCCCAATGAAGCCGGCCTTTCCAACGACATCCTGCGCGAGTTCGGCCCGAAGATTCCCACGCTCGGCGTTTGTCTCGGTCACCAGTGCATCGGCCATGTCTTCG
>JANPGI010000050.1:0-2445 GCA_031423875.1 Verrucomicrobiota bacterium
CTGATCGCACCACGACCCAGCACGCACAAGATCATTCTGGGAGTGGATCCGTCGTTGCGTGGCACAGGTTACGGCGTGATCGAATTGGCAAAGCCCCACGCTCGTACGCTGGCGCACGGCACGATCTCCTGCCCGAAAGACTGGCCGCACTCACGTTGTCTGGCGCACATCTCACAGACGTTGCGCGATGTGTTGAGGAAGTTTCAACCCACGTTGTGCGCAGTGGAGGGATTGTTCTTCGCGCAAAACATCAAGACCGCCATCATCATGGGCGAAGCGCGCGGGGCGGCGTTGGCGGTCATCGGCGAGGCGGGTCTGGAGATCTACGAGATCGCGCCGCGCAAGGTGAAGCAGGCCATCGTCGGCTACGGTGCGGCGCAAAAGTTGGCGGTGGCGAAGATGGTGCAACGGATGTTGCAGTTGGAAGAGTTGCCGGATGCGGATGCGGCGGACGCGCTGGCGCTGGCGTTGGTGCAGGCGCAGACCCAGGAGCGCAGCCGTTACAGCCTGAGCGCGGCGAAACAGATTTGAAGAAAAACACCCAATGATTGCCGTCATAATAGGTTTAGGGGTCGCAGTCCTAGTCGTGTTGATTGCCATTTGCCAACGCGCACGCTCTGGCTCATCACGATCCAGCGGAGAAAGCGACTTTTGGTCTTGGGATACTTCCTCGCACCATCATTCTGGACATGATGCTGGTCATCACTCTGGAAGCGCCACTGGTTCTGATTCCGGTGGTGGTGACTCTGGGGGCGGAGATGGTGGCGGTGGCAGCGATTGATTTATGATTTCATTTCTCCAAGGCAAACTGGTTGACGCATTGCCCACGTCAGTCACGGTGAATGTGAACGGCGTGGGCTATGACGTGCTGATCCCGTTGTCGTCGTTCGACAAACTGCCGCAGCCCGGCGGCGAGGTGACGATCCTCACACATCTCGTCGTGCGCGAAGATGCTCATGTGCTTTACGGCTTCATGACCGTGCCGGAGCGTGAGCTGTTCCGCATGTTGATCAACAACGTCAGCGGCATTGGCCCGAAAACCGCGCTGAATATTTTGAGCGGCATGAACGCCGTCTCATTTCGCGGCGCGGTGGCGAGTGGCGATGTGAAATCGCTCTCACAAATCTCCGGCGTCGGGAAGAAAACCGCCGAGCGCATCGTCGTGGAGTTGCGCGACAGGGTCGGCGCGGCAGGCGCGTGGGAAGCCACGAGCGCGGCGCGGTCACTCTCCGCTTCGGACCAAAAGGTGAACGACGCGGTACTGGCGTTGATGGCGTTGGGCTTCAAACAGCCGGACGCGCACGAATCCGTCCGTGCTGCGCAGGCGATGCTCGGTGAAAAAGCCAGCGTGGAAGAACTCGTCCGTGCTGCGCTGAAAAAAGGTTGAACATGCCAGACGCAAAACCCCAGACGCTCACGCCCGGTGTCGTTGTGCCGCATCGCGCCAAATGGCATCAGCGGCTGGCAGCGCGGTTGATCTGGCTCATCGTCCGTAGCGTGGCTGCCACGATCCGTTTCCGGTTGGATGATCGCTCTGGTTATTTTTCCAGCCCACCGAATGAAGCCCTGATCTTTGCGGTCTGGCATAATCGTCTCTCTCTCTCTCTGACGTTATATGAAAAATTTGTCCGCCGTCATCAGCCGGAGCGCAAATTTGCATGTCTCGTCAGCGCCAGCAAGGATGGCGGCTTGCTCGCGCGCGTCATGGAACTTTTCCGAGTCGAAGCCGTGCGAGGCTCGTCTTCGAAACGTGGCGCGCAGGCCTTGCGCGAACTCGTAGCGATGGGTGAACTCGGCTACGACATCGCCATCACACCCGATGGTCCGCGCGGGCCGTGTTACATCGTGCGTGATGGCGTGATCGCCACGGCACAACTTACGGGCATGACGATTGTTCCGACGTCTTATCGGCTGAACTGGAAAATCCGGCTTAAGAGTTGGGATCGCTTTCAGATCCCGCTGCCGTTCGCGCGGTGCGACATCACCACGGGTCGCGTCATGCGAGTGCCGCGTGAAACCACTGAAGCCGAGCGCGAAACATTGCGTCAGCAACTCGAAGCCGAGATGCGCGCCATCACCCGGGACTGATTTGGCAGAATTGATTTGGCACTCCGCTTTGTTCTGTAGAGCGGATGACTTGAGGAGCAGGAAACCACAGAGAACTCGGATGGAACGGGTATTCCCGTCTGAGCGGCTGAAACAATCCCAAAATTACTTTCTATCCAAGTTGCCTCCACCTGCGTGATCAGAAGCTACAACTTCGGAATCTAGGGACGCGTTTTCGCCCCGCCTGCTCTACCAAGAAGTGGTGCCCACGACAGGACTTGAACCTGTACGATGTTACTCACTAGAACCTGAATCTAGCGCGTCTGCCAATTCCGCCACGTGGGCATTCGACAATATTACGATGCGCAACCAGCCCTGTCGGGGCAAGCCAAATCCCCG
>JANPGI010000051.1:0-3707 GCA_031423875.1 Verrucomicrobiota bacterium
TTCGACAAACAATTCGTCCGCGATTATCTCGAAACGCTGACGTGGGACAAAAACCCACCCGCCCCTGCGCTCCCGCCAGAAGTCATCGCCAAGTCACAGGCGAAATATCTGGAAGCCTACGAGAAGCTGACAGGGAAAAAACTGTGATGTAAAACCGCCTTGGCCGAACATATTCGGTCGAGAACTCGGTGAGAAAAACGCAAAGACGCAACGGCGACAGAGTGTCACCCGGCATGATCCACTCACGGTTCGGTCATCTTATCCTGACAGGAATTCTTTGCGCCTCTCTGCGTCTCCGCAGTTGTTCCATCCCCAATTCATCTGCATCGTTCCAGACCGGACGCCTCTGAAAATTGATTTGCCCGGCTGTCCGCATTCGTTCCACCCTTCATGACGCATGAGCCAGTCCGAACCCAAGAATGACGAGTCGCGTGGCGGGTCGCCAGAATTTCCGCCGACGCGCTGGAGTCTTGTCGGGCGCGCTGGCGATCAACACACACGCGTGGCAGCCGACGCGTTGGAAACACTTTGTTGCGCTTACTGGTATCCGATCTACGCGTTTCTCCGCCGGTCCGGTCATTCGCCCCACGACGCCCAGGATTGGGCGCAATCGTTCTTCGAATATCTGCTGGAGAACCGTGTGATGGGAAAAGCCCAGCAGGAGAAGGGGCGATTCCGCTCCTTCCTGCTCGCCACTTTGAAGCACTTTGTGTCATCGGAAACGCGGCGCTTGTCCGCGCAGAAACGCGGTGGTGGGCGTGTGTTGATCTCACTTGATGAACAGACGAGCGAAGAGCGGTATGTGTGTGAACCAAAGGATACGCAAACGCCGGAGACGTTGTTCGAGTTGAGCTGGGCGCGGACGGTGTTGGACCGAACAGCCACCAGTCTGGAGAGGGAATTCGCGGCGGCGGGCAAGCGCGAGCTGTTTGTGCGGCTTCAACCCTATCTGCAAAGCGGGCGCGAAGGTCCGAGTTACGCAGAGACTGCAAAAGCTCTCGGCAAAACCGAGGATGCCATCAAGTCCGGCGTACTGCGCCTGCGGCAACGCTTTCAACAACTGTTGCGGGCGCAGATCGCCGAGACGGTGGAGAACTCAGCGGAGGTGGATGAGGAGTTGCAACACCTACGCACAGTTTTGAGCTGATACGGGTCAGCAACCAAGGTCACTTCCCCATGAGAAGTTTCACTCCGACCAGAATGATGAACCCGCCGAAGCCGCGTTTGAGGTTGTCCGCATGGATTTGCGTGGTGAGCCACGCGCCGAGGTAACTTCCCGCCACGGCCAGCGGCGCGATGGCCAGCACGGTGCGCCATTCGATGTTCGCTTGAGTGTAATGTTTATACGAACCCATGATAGCTGTGGGGATGATGATGACGAGCGATGTGCCAATGGCTTGCTTGATGTCTCTGATCGGCGGGCTGAGAAACCAGACCATGGCGGGCACCATGATGATGCCGCCACCCACACCAAAAAGTCCGCTAGTCACGCCGCTGACGAGTCCGATGATGGCCGCGATGTAGTAATTCATGCTGGCTTAATGCCCTCGCAGACGCGGTGAGACAACTTTTTTCTTCGGGAGAAAAATCTGCGCCTCGCTCTCCATGGTCGGAATCATTCAAAGTTTTCGTGAAACTTCAAACTCAGTTCGCCGCGCGTGCGTCTGCCAGTCTCCCGATTGTCCACCTCGGAACGCTGCCTTCAGGCGGCAGCAACGTGGCCACTCATGCCGCTGCCGCGTGAACACCGCGTTCCGATCACTCCGATTCGGCCCTTTGACAAATGCACTGCCGATGTGGCGATTACCGGAGTAATTGTTCTCTGATTGCGAATGAGTGTTGAGCGAGGGCTATGGCAACGCTCGCGGCGTGGTGATCACTTGTCCCGGATCAACTCGTACACGTTCAGATAATCCTGCCCGGGATGATTCCACGAGTAGTCGCAGCGCATTCCGTTCTCCGCGATCTCGCGGAAGTGTTTTGGGAACGAATACCACAGGCCGATGGCGCGATGCAGCGCGGACTCGATGCCCGAGTTGTTGAAATCGTTGAAAGTGTAGCCATTTCGTTCGTTGAAAGGCTTCGGCGCGAAGTCCGCATCAAACACCGTATCCGCCAGGCCGCCGGTCGCGCGCACGACAGGCACTGTCCCGTATTTCAAGCCGATCATCTGCGTCAGGCCGCACGGCTCGAACAGGCTCGGCACGATGATCATTTCCGAGCCGGCGTAGATCAGGCGCGACAAATCTTCGTTGAAACCGATCTCGATGTGGCAATCCGGGTTGTCGTTGTAATGCCGCTTCAAGTCGTGGAACTGATGCGTGATCCGCGCGTCCGCTGCCGTGCCGAGCAGCACGAACTGGCAGCCGTTCTGCAGGCAGTAGTGAATGGCGTGCGTGACGAGCGGCAGACCTTTCTGGTGATCAAGCCGCCCGACATAGCAAACGATGGGGCGCAAGACATCGCGCAGCCAGAAACGATTTCGCAGTGCGGCTTTGTTCGCGAACTTGTCATCGAGCGTGTTGAGGCTGTATTTGCGCGGGATGTGATTGTCCGTCTCAGGATTCCAAACCTCGTAGTCGAGACCGTTGAGAATCCCGCCGAGCTTGCCTTGATGCACATTGAGCGTGTGACCCAGGCCGTAGCTTTGCGCGGAATGCAGAATCTCCCCGCGATACTGGGGCGAAACCGTGGTGATAAAGTTGGAATAGACGATGCCGCCCTTCATCAAGTTGATCGCGCTGTGATTGAAATTGTCCTGCAACCGATCTTGATGGAAGAAGTAGGCGTGGCGATTCAGGCCGGTGGCGCGCAGGATGTGTTCCCGCGTCACGCCTTGATGCTGCATATTGTGCAACGTGAAGCAGACGCGCGGATGCGTCATGCCGAGATGCTGATAAATCTCGTAGAGCAGCACCGGCACGAGAGCGGTTTGCCAGTCGTGACAGTGGATGATGTCGGGATGCTTGCCGCTCTTGAGCATGAATTCCAACGCGGCGCGACTGAAGAAAGCGAAGCGTTGGTCATCGTCCACCTGACCGTAGAACGCGCGGCGGTTGAAAAAATTATGCTGGTGGTGCGGATCAATGAAGTAGCATTTGCGCCCGTGGACAAAGCCGAAGAACACGGTGCAATGGATCGCGCCGCCATACCACGGCACCCACAAATCCTGATACGCGACCTGCAACCCGTAAATCTGGTCGTAGCGCAGGCAATCGTATTTCGGGAGGATGATCTCGACGGAGTTGCCGCGAATTTCCAGCTCGCGGGCGAGGCCGAAGACGACATCGCCCAGCCCGCCCACTTTGGCGACCGGCGCGCATTCGGATGCGATTTGGATGATATACATGGGCTACTTAAATCAACGGTCAGCCGGTTTGGGTTGGAGCAAAATATCTCCTGCATCTCCATTCCAGTCGCCCCAAAGAGTCACATAATTTGTATGAGAGATGCGTCTCGACGAGCTTTTTCTCATAGGCAAACTCCCACCACCTGCGTCACTGTACCAATGGAAGTCTCGAATGGCTTTCATGTGAAATTCTCCGTTCGCGCCAGTGTAAATGGGATAATGTGGCTCTTGCGTAAAGCGAACCTCGGCACCCACAACCGGAATCAAGGTTTTGGCATTCAACACTCGTCCTTGAACCTCAGCAGACCGCTCCGTGTAATGCGGGTCTAACATAACCGCACAGCCTGAAAGCATCCAA
>JANPGI010000052.1:0-2394 GCA_031423875.1 Verrucomicrobiota bacterium
AGGGCACGGAAGACCTGGGCAACAACCTGAAAGCCAATTTCTTGCTGGAAAATGGCCTCGACGTGGATACGGGCGCGAATTATTGGATTTCTGGCCCGAAGCGCAAAGGTGGCGATGCGCTGTATGGTGGCAGCACACCCATTGAGATTGATGAAGACGTTCGCGACGAGTATTGGCGAGACATCAGACAACAGCCGGAAAGAATTCGTGAATCCGTGGCCTAATACGGAGATAGGCTGCAAAACTTCTCCCGCTTCAAGCAACGCCGTTTAACTCCCGTTCCGTCTTCAACCTCAACTGCCCACACGCCGCGTCAATGTCATGTCCTTTTTCCCGGCGCAGAGTGGTGACAATTTTTTGCGCCTTCATCGCGGCGAGGAATTTTTCGCAGACGGCTTCGTCCGGTCGTGACCACTCCAAGCCCTCAACTGTGTTGTAGGGAATCAGATTCACCTTGGCGTTGAGTCGCTTCGCCAGAACGCCGAGTGGCTTGGTTTGATCCAGACCATCGTTCACGCCTTTGATGAGGATGTATTCAAACGTGATCATGCGTCCGCGTTCGGCCTGATAGTAATCCAGCGCAGCGGTGAGTTCCTTGAGCGGATACTTGCGGTTCACCGGCATGATTTTTCCACGCACTTCATCCGTCGCGCCGTGCAACGAGATGGCGAGGGAGAATTGTTCCGGCTCGTCTGCGAGTTTGCGGATCTGCGGCGCGAGTCCACTGGTGGAAACGGTGATCTTCCGTGCGCCGATGCGTCCGCCCCATGGGGTATTCAGCAGGCGCAGCGCTTTGAGCAGGTTGTCGTAGTTGGCGAGCGGTTCGCCCATGCCCATGATGACGAGGTTGTCCACGAGACGACCGCCGGGGAAGCCGCTGCTGGTTTTGCCGGAGGCGAGGGGCGTGTTCAAGGTTGAAGGTTGAAGGTTGAAGGTTGAAGGTTCGGCACTCTCCAACTTGTCACCTTCAACTTTGGACTTTGGACTTTGGACTTTGGACTGTTCCAAGTTCCACCGTTCGACGCCCATGACTTGCTCGACGATTTCATGCGGGAGCAGGTTACGTTTGAAACCATCCAAGCCGCTCGCGCAAAACCTGCAACCGTACGCACAGCCGACTTGCGTGGAAACACAGACCGTGTGGCGATCACTGGCTTCGCCGTAGAGCGCGGGGTTGGCAGGGATCAACACGCTTTCAATCAGCGAATGATCGGCGAGCTTCCAGAGAAATTTCTGCGTGGTGTCGCGTGAGCCGTGTTTGCGGAGGAGTTGTAGCGAGCCGAGGCCGTAATCGTGCCGGAGTTTTTCGCGCAACAGCTTGGGCAGATTCGTCATCGCTTCCCAATCGGTCACGCGCTGGACGTAGAGCCAGTCCATCAATTGCTTCACACGATAGACGGGCTGTTCCCACGCAGCGAACTGAGCTTCCAATTCTTCGCGGGTCAGGGATTTGATGTCGGTCGGCACGGGAGGGAGTGTAGTGGGAGAAGGCGGGGAACTAAATGCAAAACATCCAAGCTCCAACCTTCGCGGGCTTGAACAAACGGAGGGATGCTGATCACGGCGAAGCCGTGAAAGAAATTAGCCGGGGGTTGAGCGCTAGCGACACCCCCGGTCAGCTATCAAAATCCCACACCCCGGAGGGGTGTCAGAAATCAGCTGCTGACTGGGGATGCTGTCACCCCTTCGGGGTGAACGACCTTGCGATGCTTTCCGGGGGTATCGTCGTTTGACTCCTCAACCCCCGGCTAATTTCTTTCAGCCCTTCGGGCTGGGGCTGGCCTGCAATGTTTTATTAAAAATTAACCCTGCCTAAAAACAGTGGACATAAAAACGTGGTGCGCGAACTTCCGTTCACGCACCACGCTTCTTGAAACGATTTCAATTACTTCGTCAGATAATACTTCTCCGCGTATTCACGCACCATGCGGTCGGTGCTGAATTGCACAACGAGCGTGGCCATCGCGCGGCGGATCTTTTGGATCCATTTACGCGGGACGCCGTTTGCGTCGCGGTCATAGAAGGCGGGGATGACTTCTTCGGTCAACGCCTTGAACAGATTCGCGCTGTCCACGCGGTCCTGTTCGTCCACGTCCGGCGAGTGCGAATCCGTGCCGATGGCGAAACCATTCGTGCCATCGAAACCTTCGCGCCACCAACCGTCGAGGATGCTGAGGTTCAAGCAGCCTTGGCAGCTTGCCTTCATACCGCTCGTGCCAGACGCTTCGAGTGGACGACGCGGATTGTTCAGCCACACGTCGCAGCCGGAAACCATCTGGCGCGCGACGTGCACATCGTAATTCTCGATGAACACAAGATGGCCCTGGAGGTCGCTGTATTTGCTCAGGTGAATGATGTATTGAATGTAGCGTTTGCCGTCTTCATCGCGGGGAT
>JANPGI010000053.1:0-2247 GCA_031423875.1 Verrucomicrobiota bacterium
TGGACTTGAGATTCCCGCCCATCGCCTTAGCGAGAATATTCGCGATAGTCGTCTTGCCCAGACCCGGCGGGCCTGAGAGCAGGATGTGATCAAGCGATTCTTTGCGCTGTTGCGCGGCGGTGATGGAGATTTCAAGCCGCTCCTTGACCTTGGGTTGGCCGGTGAAATCAGAAAAGATGGAGGGTCGCAGCGTCAATTCGAGCGCGGCGTCTGGTTTGTTGAGCGTGGAAACGGAACGGTCCGACATCGTGTGTCAGCATGGGCAAAGGAGAAAATTGCAGCAAGGTCAAAGAGGAAATCAATGGCCGCAAAAAAGCACAAGAAGCGCAAAGAGGGGACGGCAGGAGCAAAAAAACATCAGGGCCATCCGATGCGGATCAACTAACGGGCTGACGTGACAACCGAGCGGATTACTGCACCGGAGTTTTTCCCTTTTGCGCTTCTTGTGCCTTTTTGTGGCAATCAACTTGGTGGCAGATGTCACGGCTTGGGCGTGAAACCCATCTCCGCAACGACCTCCTGCCCACGCGTCGAAAGTGCGAACTGGATGAACTCCTTTGCGGCGTCGGACTCCTTGTTCTTGTTCGTGTAGAACCGCAGCGTCCGCGTGTAGGGATATTTGCCGCTGTGAACAGCCGCAGTGCTGGCTTCGACGCCTTCGATGCTTACAGCTTTCGCGCCGGAAGCGTTCGCGTGATTGATGCTGGAGTAGCCGATCCCGCCCGCATCCTTGCCCACAGCCTCCACGATGCCCGCGTAGCTCGTGAACAATTTCGGGTGCGCAGCATAAGAATCGTTGTTCATCGCCGCTTCTTTGAAGCCAAGATGCGTCCCAGAAATCGGATCGCGCGCATAGACATGGATCAATGTGTCCGCACCACCCACCTCTTTCCAGTTCGTGATCTTGCCAGTGAAGATGCCGTGAACTTGCTCCTTGGTGAGATTGGCGACTGTGTTGGCCGCGTTGACCACCACGGCCACGCTATACGAGCCAAGTAGATGCTCATTCATCTCGATGCCGCTGGCTACCGCTAGTTCTTCTTCCTGTTCGATGACGGGTCGTGAAGCCGCAGCGATATCGCATTGCCCGGCCCGCAACGCGGCCATGCCGTAACCTGTCGCCTTCGTTTCGAGATCAAACGCGACGGCAGGGTGCGTTTTCTTGAATTCAGCGATGAGCTTCGGCGCGAGTTCTTCGCCGATGGTGTTTGATCCACGGATCACCACCGTGTTGGTCGGTGTGGGAGTTGCCGTGCCGCTGCCAGACGGATCCCCCGAAGGCTTGCCTGCGGGACAACCCAACATGAGCGCGCTGACACCGAGCAGACAGACAAGTTTTGTTACGCGAATGATCCAGTGAAACAACGGCGAGGTGCGAGCATGTGTTTTCATAGTGATTGATTGGGGTGCGACGCGTTCAACTTTTAGTTCGCAGAGTTGGGATGGCAAGGTAAAAATTTGTCGTGCTCGGAATTATCCGCAGGGAAAACGCTGGCTCGTATTGACCAGCGTGGCGAAGTTGCACCGCGCCAAAGTGGATTTTCAAATGGGCATCGTTCGGCAATCCCCAACAAACACAGCCTCTGATCAACTGATTTGGAAATAAACCGGCATGGGTACGTCCGCTGCTAGACATCGAGCTTGATCAAGCGGGACTGTGCAGCAGTCCTGGGTTGTGTGATCCAGTGGGTGATTGGAAAGATCGGGGACAGGGTGACAGGTTTTGTAACCATTCCGACACAGGCCCGTAGCTGGATTGTTGATAAGTTCTGGAGCAAAGGGCTTGCAATTCCATACCCGACTCCTAGAGTGACTTTACAGATAACAAACCAAAAAAATCGCCGAACAGAGTGCTATTGGTGTCGTAGATCGCAAAGAAGAGCATTGGTTGCGGCAAAAACAAAAAACAAAATAAGAAGTATGAAAAAATCCCTCCTCCTTTTAGTAACTTGTCTTGCCGCATTTTCAGTTCGTGCGGACTTGATTTGGTATGAAGATTTTAATTATCCCGACGGCCAGATCATCGTAACGTCAACCAACTTGGCAAACACTGTGACAAATTGGGTGCGCCACAGCGGTGCTGGCAACGATTCATTCGTCATCAACAAGAAACTAGAAGTTTCTAAAAAAGAGTTGGCGTATTTGCAAGGCCTTATTACTCGTAAAGATGATACAGGTGGCGATAATGATGATGGACGTTACATGACTATGGAAGATGGTAGTCTTAGCATGGAGCGTGAACAATTG
>JANPGI010000054.1:0-2071 GCA_031423875.1 Verrucomicrobiota bacterium
CTGGCCGCGCCGCCGTTCGCGAGGCGCGAGGCGGAAAGCGTGCCGCCGCCGATGACGGTCGGGCCGGTGAAATCGTTCGTGGTGAGAACGGTCAGCGTGCCGGAGTTTGTTTTCGTGAGGCCGCCCGGGCCGGTGATTTTGCCGGTGCCGGTCAGCGTGTAATTCACGGTCGCGTCTGCGGTGACAGAGTTGGGGGTCAACTCGCCGACGAGCGTGGCGGTGAGGTTGGTGGAGCCGGTATTGTTGAACACCACGTCGTCACCGAAATAAAATTTGTCGGCGATGATGTCATTGAGCCAGCAGACGTTCGTGCCGTTGTCCCAGAAATTGTTTCCGCCGTTGCCGATCCAGTCGAGCGTGGCAGGCGGGCGCGAGGCATTGACGATGATGGCGATCTCGCCTGGCGGATTCGTGAGCGTGCCGCTGATGCCGGAGAGCGAGAAGTTCGCGAGGCTGCCGCTCAACGTGCCGCTATAAGTGATGAGCGTATAAACGCCGTTGCCCGGTAATCCATCGAGCAAGGTGAACTTGAGTACATTCACACCGCTGAGATTCAGATTGCCAATGACGCGGATGACGTCGTTGGTCTTTGTCGTGCCGGTCGGGTCATCGGACAAATCAAACCGATTCGTCACGCCGCCGGAGAGGGTGAGTGTGTTGGTGATAGTGAGCGTGCCGGGCGAACCGATGCCGCTGCCCGGAGCGATGCTCGATCCGCTGACAGCCGTGAGCGAATTGCCGAGTAGCCCGTTGCCGCCGACCGTGCCGCTGCTGCGAACGGTGACCGCGCTGGAGTTCAATACGCCGTGAACGAGCAGCGTGCCATTGCTGACGGTGGTGTTGCCGGTGTAGCTGTTCGTGTTGTTGATGGTGAGCGTGCCGGTGTTTGTTTTGTGCAACGTCATCGTGCCATCGAGCGAACCGCTGCCGCCGAAGGTGTAATTCTTCGTAGCATTGATCGTGACAGACGCAGGCGTGAGCGAGCCGCTGAGATTGACGGCGGGATTCGTTGAGCCGGTGTTGTCGAAGATCGCCGCTTCACCGTTGTGGAATTGATAGAGCAGCGAGATGCCGTCGTGCCAGTTGTAAGTGCCGAGAGCGTTCCAAGTGTTCGCGATGTCGTCACCGTGCCAGACGGGTGTGTAACTCTGCGCGCTCGGCGTGAAAAACAGATTCATCGTGCGCGTCACGGGGCCGCCGTCGGTGTCGTTGACGGTGAAGGCGAAACTCGCGTTGCTGTGCAGATTGAGCGTGGGCGTGAAGATAGCCATGTAACCGTTAGTGAGCGTGACCGTGCCGTTGGTGGGATTGCTCACCGACCAGAACGGTGAGTGATTCACCACGACCCAGCCGCGCGTGAATTGGCGGAGATCAATCACGACGTTCGTGTTCTGCAACGCGATGCCGTGCGGCTCGGCGAGCCAGTTCAGATAATCTTCGAGGCGCGTGTAACCGCTGCCGCTCGGACTCGCTGCGTTGTTGTCTGCCACGACAGGATTCGAGCCGTTGCCGTTCTCCCAGAAGTCGGGCATACCGTCGTTGTCCGCGTCGGCGTAAGGCGTGCCGTTGCGGACGACGCCCGGGCCGCTCATCGGCGCGATGAGTTCGCTCGTGATCGTGCCACCGTCCAAGCCCCACGACGTGAGTTCTTGAATCATGAGTTCATCCACGCTGTCGCGCTTGAACGACGGTCCAGAGTCGCTGATGGCGAGCTTGAGCGCGGTGAGCGGCGTGTAGGCGGAGTTGGTCGTGATGGGATAACCGTAGGGCGCGGCTTGTGCATCGTGCGAACCGTAAGAGCCGACAGAGAGGTCTGAGCCATCGAGGATGCCGTTGCGATTGCTGTCATACCAGTTGTTCGCGCGAAAGATGTGGAAGTCCGTATTGCCGCCGCCGATGACCGTGCTGCCGCTGGCCGGGCCGCGCACAAAATAGTTGTTGAAGACGTTCACGAAGGATTCACCCGCCGAATCGCCGCCCATGTTGTAGCCGATGGTTTCCCAGTTGCAGACGACGTTGTTCACGAACTCCATCACGCCTTTGACCTTCGGATTGCGCGTGTCGTTATCAA
>JANPGI010000055.1:0-3206 GCA_031423875.1 Verrucomicrobiota bacterium
TTTGTTTCGCCAAGCAAAGAACCTTCTGAACGCCTTCATCTGAACCAATGCCTTTAGGGAAAACAAAAACTCTTCGCGTGTTCCTAACTATCGCCATCTGTTACGGCCTGCTCCTGATCTGCGGCTGCGCGTGGCAGCGCAAGCTGCTCTATTTTCCGACGAAGATTCCTGCGGGCGATGTCGCTCAAGCTTCGGCGCGTTCTGGTCTTGAACCGTGGCGAAACGCGGCGGGAGAAATCATCGGATGGAAACTCGCGGCGAGTGCGGCTTCGACAGGCAGCGTCATGGTGATTCATGGAAACGGTGGATGCGCCTTGCAGCGCGGTTACATCGCGCGGCCCATCCATGACGCGGCAGCGTTGGATGTATTTATCCTGGAGTTTCCCGGCTACGGGATGCGTGAGGGTTCGCCCGGCTTGAAAAGTATTCTCGCAGCAGCAGAGGAAGCGTTCGCGCTGTTGCCGCAGGAGAAGCCCGTTTATCTCGTGAGCGAATCGCTCGGTACGGGCGTGGCGGCGTTTCTGGCCAAGACGCACCCGAAGGAGATCGCCGGTATGGTGATGTTTGTGCCGTATGCAAGTCTGCCCTCGCTCGCGCAAAGCAAGATGCCATTGCTCCTGCCGTATTTGTTTTTGAAGGATCGTTTCGAGCCTGCGGCGTGGCTCAAGGAGTATCGCGGGCCGATCAAGTTTGTTCTGGCCGAGCGCGACGAAATCATTCCAGTGAAGTTCGGCCAACGGCTGTTTGATTCGTACGCCGGGCTGAAGGCGTTGCAGATCATTCCCAATGTTGGCCACGAGGGAGTCACCGAGCAATCGCCGGAATGGTGGCAGGACGTGTTCGGTTTTATCGGAAATCAAAAATTAAGAACGGAGCGTGGGAAAGGATTGCCACGCTCCGCCTGACTTTGCGTTGTTGTTCCCAATAATAAGAAGCCACACTGTGGCTACGTAGCCATGTGCGAGACTGGATCGCTCCAATCCGAATAACCCGTAGTGCCGCCCACACTGCGCGTCTGCACTTCATACGTGGTGCCGGGGACGACATCTTCCAACATCATGCGTTTGGCCTTGGTATGCACGCCGCCACTCTTGTATTCACCCGCGTCCGTGCGATATCGCAACTCCTGCGCGCGTGAACGCGAATCCGCATCCGCCCCGATCATCAACACCGTGCTTTGGAAATTATCCACGTTGGTGATCACTGGTTTTGTCAGTGGGCCGGAAGTGCGATTGGTGCTCACGGCCTTGAAGCCGGACGAGAGCAACAACGGCAGATCCGTTTCTGCGATCATAAATGGGTCGCTCCGTACTATTGACACAAAACCTGGACGGGAGTAGAACCACCCCATGCCTCGTGCGTTGCGCATCGAATATCCTGGCGCGATTTATCACGTCATGAATCGTGGCGACCGCCGCGAACCCATCTTCCGCGACGACCTGGATCATAAAAAGTTTCTCACCACGCTGGCCGAGGTTTGCACCAAGACAGATTGCCAGGTTCACGCGTTCTGTCTCATGGGCAATCATTTTCATCTCGTCGTCGAGACGCCTAATCCCAATCTCGTGGCCGGGATGAAATGGTTTCTCGGCACGTACACCGCGCGATTCAATCGCCGTCACAAACTCTTCGGCCACCTGTTCAGCGGACGTTACAAAGCCCTCATCGTGGACGGCAGCGGCAATGGTTATCTGCGAACAGTCTGCGATTACGTCCACTTGAATCCAGTGCGCGCCAAATTGCTGCGACCTGAGCAAAAGATCGCAGACTTCGCGTGGAGCAGTTGGCCAGACTACCTCAAACTGCCGGAGCAACGTCCGCGCTGGTTGCGCGTGGATCGGTTGCTGGGCGAACTGGGCATTCCCAAAGACAGTGCCGCCGGACGCGAGCAGTTGGAGCAATACATGGAAACCCGCCGGGCGCAGGAGGACGGGGATGAATTCAAGGCCATCCGCCGGGGCTGGTGTTTGGGCAGCGAAACGTTTCGCAAGGAATTGTTGGCAAGTGTCGGCGCGGGCAACAACGAACCTTACCGTGCGGATGCACGCCAGGAGACGACGGAAGAAAGGGCGCGGCGCATATTGAATGAAGAACTGGACAAGCTAGGCTGGACGGGAGCAGAGTTGGCGGGGCGAGCCAAAGGCGACGCGCGGAAGATCAGGATAGCACGCCGGCTGAGAGCAGAAACGGCGGTGACTCTCAAATGGATTGCCGCAGAGTTGCACATGGGCGCATGGACGCATGTGGCAAACCGGCTCTCCTGCGGAAAACAAACTGAACCAGCAAAACAAACAGAACTAAACTTGTGTCAAAAGTAAGGAGCGACCCCTTTACGTGGAGATGGGATCTGAAAAATGTATTTCTGCCATTGTATTATTCGTGGGAGAAAGGATATGCGTCCATGCTCAAGCCGCAAACAGATGGAGAATGGCGGCGGATTTTTTCAGGCAATCTGAATACCAAAGAACGATCAGATTCGACTGGTGACTATAGTTTAAGCGCAAACTGGTCATCTGAGGACCCGATCGGCAGCCTCAACGGTTGGGGTTTATTGGGAGAACCATTTGCGAAATCCGTTCCTGATATAAGTGTCGATCAGTGGATTGGAAATGAAGTTAAAATTGTAGAACACTACTTTGCAGATCCGCCCAAGATGCATTGGTTTCATAATGGAAAGGACAGCACTGCTGGTGACGACTATCTTGAAATCGCGGCCAAAACGAGTTTGAAACTGTACACAGGCGGCAAGGCCAGTGTTTCTAGGCAGAACCTATTCAGGTTGTCCGCGTCGGGGGAAGAATATTTGCAACCGAGACGCCCACGATGGTTGGATACCCCTTGGAAGCATATTGATATCAGTAAATTCCAAGTCATGGGAAAAACACCGGGGAGCGATGGAAACGTTTGGATTGTGTTACCTGATAATGCCCAGCCAGAACTAAGTTTAATAGCATCAGGCGTTAAACATTACAGGGCAAACTGGGGGTGTCAGAAGTATAAGTCGTATTTTCATGCTTACGCAGAGATGCCATATCCAGATGATCCAACGAATTTTCCAATTACGTCTCCTCCGGAGATGGGCGGGCACGCATGGTGGAAATTAGAGAACGATGCGCCAATTGAAGCATTTGTTGCATTAAATTGCTCGAATACATACTACCTCAACATAGATTTGGGATTTTTTACTGCCCCTGGTTATTATCTTG
>JANPGI010000056.1:0-9064 GCA_031423875.1 Verrucomicrobiota bacterium
TGCGACGTCTTGGCCCCAAACCAAGCGCTCTACCAGGCTGAGCTACGCTCCGTTGCAGGGCTGTATCATTGCAGGAATTATTCTGACCGCAAGCTTTCATCCCGCTGATTTTTAAGCGTGACCCGTTTTTAGGTTGCAGAACCAAGTCCAAAGCCGCTTCCTATGCGCCGTGTCTAAGTTCAAGTCGTTCTTAAAATACTGGCTGCCAGTCTTGCTTTGGGCCGTGCTTATCTTTTCGGCGTCCGGTGACAAAAAGTCCGTGCAACATTCCTCCCGCATCATTGATCCGTTGGTGCGCTGGTTGATTCCGGGCATCTCAGACGAAGCGGTTCGCACGACCGTTTTGGTCGTCCGTAAATGCGCGCATGTGACGGAGTTCGCCGCCTTCACATTACTGTTGTGGCGCGCGGCTCGTGGTGCGTTGTGGAAATCAACTGCGCGATGGGATTGGAACGTGGCAAAATTTGCGTTCGGGGTGTCTGTGCTGTTCGCGATCAGCGATGAGATTCATCAGAGTTTCGTCCCTGGACGTCAGGGTGCTGTGATGGATGTGGTGATTGATTCCGCAGGTTCGGCTAGCGCGATGTTTTGCCTCTGGTTGGTGTGGCGACGTCAATCGCTCTCTGCAAAAAGTGACGGCAAGCTTTGATCACTGGGCCTGTGCCAGACTTTGGGGTTATCCCGGACACTTGACCCTAATATTTTTACGGGCACACGAGTTGGTGTGATCAAGCCCGCTTCAAATCAGTTGAACGAGACACATGGGGTGGATATGTATCTTCGACCTGCCAACGCTTTGACTAACGCGAGCACTCGTTGCTTGCTTGGGAGAGGGGCGATTACTACCGTGGATTCATATATGGAAAACGTAGTCATCATCGGTTCAGGTTGTGCGGGATGGACGGCGGCACTCTACACGGCTCGTGCGAATCTCAAACCGCTTCTCATCACCGGCGAACAACCCGGCGGTTTGCTCACCACCACGAGCATCGTGGAAAACTTTCCCGGCTTCCCGGAAGGCGTGGATGGTTACGAACTCATGACCAAGATGCAGGCACAGGCCGAACGCTTCGGCACGCAGGTCAAGTTCGGCAGCATCGTTCAAGCTGTGGATTTCTCTAAACGTCCGTTCGTTCTCACGATTGATGGAGAAAAGGTGGAGACCAAAACCGTCATCATCGCTACAGGCGCAAGCCATCGGCATCTCGGTCTGGAGACGGAACATCTACTGGACAAGAAAGGCGTGACCTACTGCGCGACGTGCGACGGTGCGTTGCCGATGTTCCGTAATCAACCGCTTGTCGTCGTGGGCGGCGGCGATTCCGCCTGTGAAGAAGCGATGTATCTGACTCGGTTTGCCTCGGTGGTCTATCTGATCCATCGCCGCGATACGTTGCGTGCGTCGAAGATCATGGCGGATCGTGCGCTGGCGAATCCGAAGATCAAACCCATCTGGGACTCCGCCGTGACGGAAGTCCTCGATGTGAAGCAGGACAAAGTCACGGGCGTGCGCGTGAAAAATCTCAAGACGAACGCTGAGAGCGTGATTGATTGCGCGGGATTGTTTGTGGCCATCGGTCATGTGCCGAACACGCAGGTCTTCAAGCCGTTCATCAATACGGACGAGAACGGCTACATCATCCGTACGGAAGGCGCTGCCACGAATGTGCCTGGAGTGTTTGTGGCGGGGGATTGTTCGGATCACGTCTATCGTCAGGCGATCACTGCGGCGGGCATGGGCTGCGCAGCGGCGATCGAGGCGGAACGTTTGCTCGCAGCCGAGAATCAGTGAGCGCGGTTTGGGTAATACTTTAATCGGGTGAGGCCGTCTGAAGAAGTTCGAGGGGCCGCCTGCAACTCCGGGACGGGGTGGTGGCGTGCCTCACCCATAATTAATCAAACCGCTTTAACCCGCTCTCCGATGTCATTGTTGACGTCAGCGGATGATGGATTGAAGATCTGCCCCACAGCTCGCGTCGCGCATCCTGAATAAAGTAAGCACCCAACCATCAAACTCACCATGATCACTCGCAAAACCATCGCAATCATCCTATCCACCGCTGTCATCACCGCTGGTATTGTCGCGCTCGCGCAACCCGCCAAACCTGTCATGGGTTCAGGCGTCTTCGATTGGAGCAAGATCGAAGTCAAACAGACCAAGAGCGGCGAGCGGCGTCAGTTCTTCCAATCACCCACCGCCACACTCGACGAACTTGAATGTCACGTTACCACCTTGAACAAAGGTGAGACTGCCCATGCGCCGCATCAACATCCCGAAGAGGAACTCATCGTCGTGAAAGAGGGAACGATTGAAGTCGTTCAAGGCGGCGTGACGAATCGCGTCGGCGCAGGCTCGGTGATCTTTCATGCGTCGAACATCATGCACGGGATGCGCAACGCCGGAGATGGCGTCGCGAGCTATCACGTCTTCAAGTGGATTTCGCCGGGCATGAAGAGGGCGGCGAAGTAACTCCAGTTCAATCGGGATAGAATACCATTGCCCCGCCGGTTCATGCACCTATGATGAATCCAGCGCGTATGAATCCCGAAATATTTCAAGCGAGTCGCTGGACGCACGGCAACTTTTTATTCCCCACCGTCATTGAAGTGACGGACAAGGCCGTGATCCGCCGCAAGCGTTCCTTCTTCAGCCGCGATGAGATCAGCATTGCGATGTCAAAGGTCGCCTCTGTGCATATAAAGACTGGAATGATCTGGTCGAACATCCGCATCGAATCCTCCGGCGGCAGTGATCCACTCGCGAGCTATGGACATCGAAAGGAAGATGCCCGCCGCATCCGTGATCTGGTTGAAACTGCCCAAGCGGTGCCCTCCAATCGCCAGCAAACGGGGTGAACACTGCTTGCGTGCGGTATCTTGTGTGCATGAAAACCCGTTGCCTGCTGGCACTGATTTTGATGAGTTCGCTTTGGGCGCAGGCGCAGGATGAGATCATCAGCCTTCCAGACCTCATTCAAGGCGCGCAGGAATGGGCGGCAGAAAATCTCGACACCAATCTTCTCAACGCGCTTCCTGAACTGGATCAGCACAAGGCGCAGCAACTCCTTCGCGATTTGCAGAAACAGTTTCAGGGCGAATACATCGTTGATCTCGCCGCGCTGCGAAACACAGCCAACATCGTTCTGCCGTTGTTGGAAAGTCACGAGGAAACCCAGCCTTACGCTGCGTGGCTGAGTCCGCGTCTGGATTATCTCAAGATCGCCGATGAATTTCTGCTCACCATTCCGCCGCCGAAAGTTGAGCCGGGCGAGCCAGCCAAGCCGATTCCCAATCCCAGCGCCATTCGCCAGAGGGAAGTGTGGGTGACGGAAGTCGCGAAACGTCCGTGGCCGTCCGCTGCGAGCAATCATGTGTCGCGGCTCAAACCAATTTTTGTCGAAGAAAAAGTTCCGTCTGAACTTGTGTGGCTGGCAGAGGTGGAGTCTTCATTCGATTCACGGGCGCGCAGTCCTGTAGGCGCGGCGGGATTGTTTCAACTCATGCCCGATACGGCGAAGCGTTTCGGTCTCTCGTTGTGGCCGCGCGATGAACGGTTGCAACCCGATGCCAACGCCCGCGCTTCGGCTCAATATCTGAAATTGCTTCACGACCGGTTCAAAGATTGGCGGCTGGCGCTTGCAGCCTATAACTCTGGCGAAGGCACGGTGCAGCGATTGTTGAAGAAGCACAACGCCCGCACCTTCGACGAAATCGCCATACGCCTGCCTGCTGAAACTCAGATGTTCGTGCCGAAGGTCGAAGCGGTTCTCTTGCGGCGTGAAGGTGTCAAACTTACAGACTTGGCCTCGTTGCGCAGGTGATTAAAGTCTCGAAGCGATGAATTTGTCTCAAGCTATCCCGTCAAACGCTGCTCAACCGTTAACCACCTAAACTAAAAACACCATGAAACTAACCATCAAATCCATAACGCAACTCGTCGCCTGTCTCGCGCTTACCCTTGCCTTCACTGCGCAGGCTGAAGACAAAAAGATTGATCTCAACGGCTCTTGGAAATCCAGCTTCACGAACCAACAAGGCCAAGCGCGTGAAACCATTTTCAAGTTGAAAGTCGAAGACGGGAAACTGTCCGGCACCGTTTCAGGCCGCAATGGTGAAACTGCCATCGAGGACGCCAAACTTGCTGGCGATGATGTTTCCTTTTCGGTGACGCGGGAATTCAATGGCAACAAAGTCGTCGTCAAATACTCCGGCAAAGTCAGCGGTGATACGATCAAGGGTAAGTCTGAATCACAACGGGACGGCCAGCCGCAGTCGCGTGATTGGGAAGCCAAACGTGAAGTTGCCGCCGCCAAAGAACCTGCCAAGAAGTAAACTGGAGCAACGCCAAACTTCGCAATCAGTTTCAACACATCACGCTTGCCGTTCACCCGGCGGGCGTGATTTATAAAAATGGCGCGCAACTTTTGGTCGCGCGCCATGATCGGGCCGAATCAGAGTCCGACATTTCAGAATTACTTCGCCGCAATTGCAGCTTCGATGGCCTTCGTCAGTTCTTCCGAGTCAGGTGCGACTTTGGACTCAAATCGTTTGATGATTTTGCCATCTTTGCCGACGAGGAACTTGTTGAAGTTCCATTTGATGTCGCCGGGGAAGGGAGAGTCCTTGCCTGCGAGCGCAACGTAGAGTGGATGACGGTTCGCGCCGTTGACCTCGATCTTGTCGAATAGCGGGAATGTGACGTTGTATTTGCTGGTGCAGAATAGTTTGATGTCCTCGTTTGTGCCGGGTTCTTGCCCACCGAATTGGTTGCACGGAAAACCGAGCACGGCGAAGCCTTGAGCCTTGTATTTCTGGTAGGTGGCTTCGAGTCCGGCGTATTGCTTGGTATAACCGCACTTGGAGGCGACGTTGATGATGAGCACGGGCTTGCCCTTGTAGGCGGCGAGCGTGGTGTCTTTGCCGTCAATATCCTTGAGTTTGATGTCGTAGATGGACTGGGCGGAAGCGGTGATGGCAGTCATGGCGATAAGCGAGGCGATCAGTGTTCTTGTTTTCATGTTTTTGAATTGTGGTTTGCCGACGAGTGAATCAGACGTTTCCCCCGGTGACAACATTCAATGCCCGGACACGAGTTGGCGTTCGGCGGGCGTGAGTGCTTTCCATTTGCCCGCTGGTAGTTTGCCGAGGACAAGCTTTCCAATCCGCACGCGCAGCAGTCTCAACGTCGGATGGCCGATGGCGGCGGTCATGCGGCGAACTTGGCGGTTTTTCCCTTCGACTAACTCCAGAGCGATCCAGCAGTCCGGCACGCTTTTGCGGAAACGGATCGGTGGATCGCGCGGTGGGATTTGTGGCTGTGGCTCAAGCATCCATGCGCGAGACGGCAAAGTCTTTCGTTCTTGGATCACGACTCCGTGCGACAATTCACCGAGTGCTTCCGCCGTGGGGATGCGTTCCACTTGCACCCAATACTCGCGTTCGTGGGCATGGCGAGGTTCGAGTAGCCGCGCGTTCCATTCCGGTTCGTCGCTCAACAAGATTAAGCCCTCAGAGTCCGCATCCAACCGACCGATGGGATAAACATCTTTCGGAAAACCAAATTCTGCGAGAGGAAGATTCGGCGAGCCGTCAGAGGTGAACTGCGATAGCACGCCGTAAGGTTTGTTGAACGCGAGGAGCATTTCAGATCAACGCGCGACGGGCTGCGTTTCCACCCAGCGCGCCATGAGCCAGAGCAGATCGGCAAGGCGGTTCAGGTAGATGATGATCTCGGCGTTGTGCAATTGCTCGCTCTCTTGCAACGCGCAGACGCGTCGCTCTGCGCGACGACAGACAGTGCGCGCGACATCGAGCGTGGCGGAATTCATGCACGAGCCGGGCGTGGCCCAGCCTTTGAACGAAACGCTCTGTGCCTCGATCTCTTTGACCAGCGCGTCGAGTTTGTGGGTGAATGGCGACGTGACAAGCGAGTAACCATCCTTCACATAGCGCGGCAAATCTTCGACGGCGGTCGCGAGTTCGCCCATGACCGAGACGAGGTCTTTCTGGATGACCAAAAGATTTGTGCTGATGAAATCGTGTTGTGCAGAAGCGCGGGCGAGGCCGAGCGCGGTGTTAAGTTCGTCCACGCAGCCGTAGGCTTCCACGCGCGGGTGACACTTGCTCACACGCCGCCCATACATCAGCGCGGTCATGCCCTTATCTCCGGTCTTGGTAACGATGCTCATGGATTCGGGCTCAAACTTATGACGCAGCTTCCGGCGTATCAAAGCTCAACTGACTTGGCGGCGTCTCGGTCGTCGCTGCGGGCGTTGCGTCACCTTGTAATTGAACCAACGCAGGTCGCACGAGTTTTCCTTGGAACGAATAACCCGTAGCGATGACTTCTTGGACTGTCGCGCCTGCCGCAGCCGTTTGACCTTCCGCCAATTGATGCCGTTGCGCGTCGAATGCTTCACCCGTCGCGGCCAACACCGGCACGAGTCCCACGCGCCGAGCAGCATCACGACACGCATCTTGAAAATGTGCGAGCTGTGCCACGAGATTTGGCTGGCCAGATCGAGACGCAGCGCGATTTAGAGCGAAGATGTGATCGAGCATGAACACCATTACATTAAGCCATTCGTTTTCAGCGCGGCGAAGTTTTTCGACCTCCAGACGCAACGTAGCTTTCTCACCGTCGTTCGCTTTCTGCATGAACGCAGTGAACTCGCGCACTTCCTTCGCCATGCGATCTGTCATGTCACTCGCGAGACCTGCGGTTTTGTCCGCCTGTGCTTGCACCGATTGGAGTTGATCGGAAGCGCTGCTGATCTGTGCGACGCAACTTTCCAGGTTTTGGATCTTATCCGTCGCCTCACGAAGCGAACTCGTCTCGATGAGTTTGATGAGTGCGCCGTATTTGATCACCGCGCGATATTCCAAGAGGTAAGGCAGGATGCTGAGAATGGCGCCGAGCGTGACGCAAACAACGCACGCGATGACCTCCCAGCGCGTGAGCGGCAGTTTGGCCTGATAATAAAAAAGAAAGTAAGCCAGCCCCAACATGAAACCGTCTGCGACGAAGAATGGCCACTTGGGGACTTTCAATTCTGGAAGCTCTTGTGCGTCTTGCATGGCGGGATGGTAATGAAGAGGGCAGGGGGCTTCAAGCAGTTCAGCGTGGCCGGTCGCTCGTTCTGCCACCTGAAGGCGGCGTTCCTTAGCCTCATCTGACTTTTCAGCGCGTGATGTTCATTTCCCTCCGGCATTGATCACCGCCACCACCGCCGCGTCCGTGCGCAGATATTTTTGAGCCACGGCTTTGACCTGCGCGAGAGTGGTTGCTTCGATCTTGGCATCTTCCGCGTCGCTGTGCGAGAAGCCGAGGCCGTAAAGTTCATCAAGCGCGGTCGAGGTGGCGAGTCCGCCGAGGTCTTGGCGGCCAATCTTTCGCTGGCCGATGATCTTGGCTTTGGCGCGTTTGAGTTCTTCCTCGGTCAAGCAATCTGTGCGCAGCAGTTCGACTTCCTTGAACATCTCTTCTTCGACTTGCGCCGCCTTCTCCGGCTCTGTGCCTGCGTAGAACGCGAAGTAACCGGGCGTGAGCCCCAACATGTTTTGTGCGCCGACGTAATAGGCCAGGCCAAGCTTCTCACGGATGCGGAGGAATAATCGCGAACCGAGATCGCTGCACGCTTCCTGCAACAACTCCATCGCCTGCCGGTCATCCGCGCTCAACGTCGTGCCGGGGAATCCGATGACGACGACGGCTTGTTTCTTGTCGCGCGTATCAATCACTCGTTTTGGTTTTCTGGCTTCCGCCTTCTGGCTTCCGACCTCAGCCGCACCGCCACTCCACGCGCCGAAGGCTTTCTCGATAGCGGCTTTGGTTTCTGCGGTGTTCACATCACCGAAGATGGCGAGGACGCAATTGGCAGGCGTGGCGAGTTTTTTGTAAAACAATGCGACGGTTGCGGAATCCAGCCTCGCCAACGTCTCTTCTGTGCCGAGAGAGTCCAGACCGTAACCCGTGTTGCCGAACATCTCCGCCCGCATCGCTTTGAATGCGCTCTTGAGCAACTCATCTTTGTTCCCGCGAATGCCAGCGATCTGCACCTCACGTTCGCGTTCGAGTTGCGCGGCGGGAAATGTGGGGTTGAGAATCACATCCGTCAGCAGTTCAAGTCCCGTGGCGAAGTCCGAACTCAACACCTCCGCGTTCACGCCAAAACTGTTGTTGCCGCCGTAGCTGTCGAGCGAGCCGCCGACGGATTCGATCTGGCTGGCGATCTCTTCTGCGCTGCGCGTCGTCGTGCCTTTGATATTGAGGCGCGAAAACAATTGCGTGATGCCGCTGTTGACGGCGTCTTCCGCCAGCACACCTCCTTGAAACACCGCGCGCATCTCCACGAACGGCAGGCGATGATCCTCCTTCACCAGCAACTTGAGGCCGTTAGGCAACGTGAATTTCTGGATCGCGTGTTCGGTGTTGGTTTCGGCGACGGCAGAAGTTTTCGGCGATGTGCCGTTGGGCAACAGCGCGTAGAGTGTGCGATTTTCTGGCGTGAGATATTCGCGCGCCACACGTTGCAAATCAGCGGGCGTGATGCGTTGGACGGCGGCGAGATAACGCTGCGAAAAATTCAGATCACCCGCAGAGAGCCAGTTGCTGCCGAGGTCTGCGGCCTGACCTTGCATCGTCTTGCGCGAGGAAAGCGTTGCGCTGATGAATTGCTTCACGGCCTTCTGCAATTCAGCGGCAGACACCAGCGAATTTTTCAACTTGTCCATCTCAGTGAGCAATGCATCGCGCGCGGCGGTGAACTTATCTGCATCCACCATCGCGCTGATGCCGAAGAGTCCGGGGTTGCCGGGATTATAAGTCCACGCGTCGGCATAATGGACTACGCCCAACTTCTCCCGCACTTCCTGATAAAAACGCGAGCTGCGTCCGCTACCGAGCAACACCGCGAGGACATCAAGCAGCGGAACATCAGCGTGACGGATGTCCGGGATGTGCCACGCGAAGTGCATGTGACCGAGTTCAATCGCGGCTTCCTCGATGATTTCGCGCGCGGCAGTTTGGCGAGGCTCGGTGGGCAGAACCATTGGCGGCAGCGCA
>JANPGI010000057.1:0-4629 GCA_031423875.1 Verrucomicrobiota bacterium
TACGAGTGAGGCGTTGCAGGCGTCGGTAAAGGCGAATCTGGCGCAGCGTTATGGCCAAGGCTTGAACGTGACGTTTGCGGTGAATCCGTCGTTGATCGGCGGATTGCGCGTGAAGGTGGGCAGCGATGTGTTTGACGGCAGCGTGAAGGCGCGTTTGGCCGAGTTGGAAGCGGCGATGTAATTTTGGCAGAGAACGGAATTTAATTTTGATATGAGCAATCTATTGCAAGAAATCGAAGCGCAAATCAGCGGCGTGAAAACGTCGGTGAACAAGCAGAACGTCGGCATCGTCCGCGAATGTTCCGACGGCGTCGCGAAGATCGAAGGTCTGACCGACTGCATGGCCAACGAGATGTTGGACTTCGGCAACGGCGTCATCGGCCTCGCGCTCAACCTCGAAGAAACCGAAGTCGGCGCAATCATTCTTGGCGACTACCTCGGCGTGCATGAAGGCTCGGAGGTCAAGACCACGGGCAAGCTGCTTTCCGTGCCCGTCGGCAAGGGGTTGCTCGGTCGGGTCGTGGATTGTCTCGGTCGTCCGGTGGACGGCAAAGGGCCGATCAAGGAAGATGCTTTTTATCCGGTGGAGAAAATTGCGCCCGGCATCATCAAGCGCAAATCCGTCAGCCAGCCCGTGCAGACTGGTATCATGGCGATTGACGCGATGATTCCGATTGGCCGCGGTCAACGCGAACTCATCATCGGCGACCGTTCGACGGGCAAGACCACGATCGGCGTGGACACGATGATCAATCAGGCGCGCATGAACAAAGTCGGCCGCGCGTCGGACGACAAGAGTTTCCGCCCGGTCTATAACATCTACGTCGCCATCGGCCAGAAGCAGTCGAACGTCGCGCGCGTCATTGCGGAACTTGAAAAAGCCGGTGCGCTCGAAGACACGATTGTCGTGGCCGCCGCGGCTTCTGATTCCGCTGCGAATCAATATCTCGCTCCGTTCGCCGGTGCTTCGATGGGCGAATGGTTCATGGATAACGGCATGGACGCGCTCATCATTTATGACGATTTGTCCAAGCAGGCCGTGGCGTATCGCCAGGTTTCGCTCGTGCTCAAGCGTCCGTCCGGTCGCGAAGCGTATCCCGGCGACGTATTTTATTTGCACAGCCGCTTGCTCGAACGCTCGGCGCGTGTGTCGGAACGCTACGGCAACGGTTCGCTCACCGCGCTGCCGATCATTGAGACGCAGGCGGGCGACGTGTCCGCTTACATTCCGACGAACGTAATCTCGATCACGGACGGCCAGATTTACCTCGAAACCGATTTGTTCTATCAAGGCGTGCGTCCCGCAGTTTCTGTCGGTCTCTCCGTGAGCCGCGTCGGTTCAGCCGCGCAGATCAAGGCGATGAAACAAGTTGCTGGCCGTATCAAAGGCGACTTGGCGCAATACCGCGAACTCGCCGCCTTCGCGCAGTTCGGTTCGGACCTCGACGCGAAGACGCAGGGCATTCTCGAACGCGGCAAGCGCGTCGTGGAAATTTTCAAGCAGCCGCAATTCAATCCCACGCCGGTGGAAATTCAGGCTTCGATTCTGTGGGCGGTGCAAAACAATTTTTTTGATGACGTCGCGGTGGACAAGATCAAGGATTTCCAGAACAAGCTCACGGACTTTCTCAACACGCGCAAAGCCGATCTGCTCACGAAGATTCGCAACGAGAAGGCGTTCAGCGACGCGCTCGCCGCCGAGTTGAAGGCAGCGGTGGGTGAGTTCAAACAAACTTATCGGTGATGATTGAAAGATGAGTAAACTTGAAGTCGCAAATTGCGACTTCAAGATTGCAAGGCGCAAAATACCAAACAGTTATGGCGAATAAGCAAACCACCAAAGCAGCAGGGATCGAGTCCTTGATCCTGACTGTGCGTGGCTTGCGCGTCATGCTGGATTCGGACTTGGCGAGTATCTATGGGGTGACAACAATCCGCTTGAACGAGCAGTTCAGGCGTAATCGAGATCGCTTTCCACAAGATTTCGCTTTTCAGCTTACGGCAGAAGAGTGGGAAAACTTGAGATCGCAAAATGCGATCTCAAGATTACATGGTGGAAGGCGCTATTTGCCGTGGGTATTTACGGAGCATGGCGCTTTAATGCTGGCAAATGTTCTAAAAAGCCAAATTGCCATTGAAGCCAGCGTCAGAGTCGTTCGAGTGTTCATTTCAATGCGCGATCAACTCGCGACGCACAAGGAAC
Organism: Verrucomicrobiota bacterium; assembly: GCA_031423875.1. Lineage (GTDB taxonomy): Bacteria > Verrucomicrobiota > Verrucomicrobiia > Limisphaerales > JADLHS01 > JADLHS01. Next base: position 2,204 of record JANPGI010000057.1, read on the forward strand.
TCGCCGGGACGCTGGCAGAGTTGGAAGGCCGTATCACCGGACACGATGAGGCGCTTCAAAACTTGTTTGAAGCGATCCGGCAGTTGATCGAGCCGCCGCTGCCAGAGAACCGGAAGCAAATCGGTTTCATGCGCGAAACCTCGCCTCCGTATCGGGTAAAAGCGCGATCACGGAAATAATTTCATGCCCAGCACACGCGACATCCGCCGACGCATCAAGTCGGTAAAAAATACGGCGCAGATCACGAAGGCCATGCAGATGGTCGCTTCGTCGAAGATGCGCAAGGCGCAGCTCGCCGCACTGGCGGGGCGTCCTTACGCGACGTTGATGAACAACGTGCTGGTGAATGTGTCCACCGCTGCGGCGGACTTCACGCATCCGTTGATGGAAAAGCGCGACAACAAGAAGCGTTGCGTGGTGCTCGTCAGTTCGGACAAGGGTTTGTGCGGGGCGTTGAACTCGAACCTCACGCGCGAAGCGTTGAAGTTCGACAAGGACACGACTGTGTTTGTCTGCGCGGGCAAGAAGGGCGCGCAATTCGTTGCGCGCAACAAGCGCAAGCTCGCGGCTGAGTTCACCTACAAGGACGCGCCGGCATTCGCGGAAGCGCGGGCCATCTCAAAATTCGTCCAGGACTTGTTCCTCAAAGGCGAAGTGGACAGCGTGGAGGTGCTTTACACCAATTTCATCAGCACGCTGGTGCAGAAGCCGGATTCGCTGGCCCTGTTGCCCATCGGTGAATTGAAGGGTGTGCAGGCGGGGTTGGATGGCGCGGAAACAAGTGTCGCGTTGGAAAAGTCTGGCGTGGAATTTCAATTCGAGCCGGGAGCGGACAAGGTATTGGGCGCATTGCTGCCGCATTATTTGAATTTTCAGATTTATCAGATTCTGCTCGAAGCGAAAGCCTCGGAGCAAAGCTCGCGCATGGTGGCGATGAAGAACGCGACCGACAACGCGAAGCAGCTCATCAAAGACCTCACGCTCGAATACAACAAGCTGCGGCAGGCAAACATCACGAAAGAACTTTTGGAAATCACCACGGCGCAGATGGCGCTGGGTTAACACAGAAAATTTATTCCCATGAACAAAGGCAAAATCGTTCAAATCATCGGCCCGGTCGTGGACATCGAGTTCGCGGACAATATCCCGGCCATCTATAACGCGCTCACCGTCGAGTTCACCTCGCCCGGTGCGGCTGGCAAAACCAAGCTGACGCTCGAAGTGCAACAGCACCTCGGCGACGGCTGGGTTCGCGCCGTCGCCATGAGCGCCACGGAAGGTCTCAAGCGCGGCATGGAAATCACCGATATGGGCGCGCCCATCTCGATGCCCGTCGGCGAAGCCGTCATGGGCCGCGTGTTTGACGTGACCGGCAATGCCATTGACGAACAAGGCCCGGTGAAGGCGGACAAGTTTCTGCCCATTCATCGCGCTGCGCCGCCGCTCGTGGAGCAATCCACATCGCCGCAGATTCTCACCACCGGCATCAAGGTTATTGACCTGATCTGCCCGTTCTTGAAGGGCGGCAAAGTCGGTGCGTTCGGTGGCGCTGGCGTCGGCAAGACCGTCGTCATCATGGAACTGATTAACAACATCGCGAAACTGCATGGCGGCGTTTCGATGTTCGCGGGCGTCGGTGAACGCACGCGCGAAGGCAACGATCTTTACAACGAAATGATTGAAGCCGGTGTCATCAAGGTGAAGAAGGATGAGAAAGGCCATCCGAAGATTGGCGATAATGGCCTCCCGATTGTTGAACCCGGCTCACGCATCGGCCTCGTTTACGGCCAGATGAACGAACCCCCCGGCGCGCGTCTCCGCGTGGCGCTGTCGGCGCTCGCCGTGACGGAATATTTCCGCGATGAAAAGAATCAGGACGTGCTTCTGTTCGTTGATAATGTTTTCCGCTTCTCCCAAGCCGGTTCGGAAGTGTCCGCGCTCCTCGGCCGCACGCCGTCAGCCGTCGGTTATCAACCGACGCTCGCTGCGGAAATGGGCGACTTGCAGGAACGCATCACTTCGACCAAGAAAGGTTCGATCACGAGCTTCCAGGCCGTTTACGTGCCTGCGGACGACTTGACCGACCCCGCGCCCGCCACGACCTTCGCGCACTTGGACGCGACCATCGTGCTCGAACGTTCCATCGCCGAGCTCGGCATCTTCCCCGCCGTGGACCCGCTCGCCTCGAACTCGCGCGCTCTCACGCCCGACATCGTCGGCCAGGAACACTACGATGTCGCCCGTGGCGTCCAGAAGGTGCTCCAGCGCTACAAGGACCTGCAGGACATCATCGCGATCCTGGGCATGGACGAGTTGTCGCCCGAGGACAAGACGACCGTGTTCCGCGCGCGTCGCATCCAGAAGTTCCTGAGCCAGCCGTTCACGGTGGCGCAGGTCTTCACCGGCCGCGAGGGCAAGCAGGTTCC
>JANPGI010000058.1:0-1567 GCA_031423875.1 Verrucomicrobiota bacterium
GACTGACCTACGTGCGAGCAGCGGAATCAGCTACAAAGGCTCAGTTGCCTATTGATACAGCCTGTCGGGATCACGCAGAAATCCTCGCCATTCTCGACGGTAAAGCCTCTCCCGCCGAGGTCGCCCGCGACTGGATCAAGCGACACGAAACCCAGCTACCACGAATCACGTTGACGAAGACCGTTGAAGAATGCCTTGAACAAGCCAAGGTTGACCGAAAGTCGAAGGAGCGGATTAAACGCCTCTCAGCATTAGAACTGTTCGCCGACAACTTGCAGGTTGAAGTTCACACCATCACGCCAGACTTGGTGTCCCGTTGGCTCTCCGCCCTGCCATTTGCTGAACGCACCCGGCGCAACTACAGCGACACAATCGGCTTCCTGAATCGTTTCTGTATCCGGCGCGGCTACCTCCACAAAGGAACCGATTGGCTAGACGGAGTGCAAAAATATCGAAAGCGGAAAATCGGCAACATTACCACTTACGAGCCGAGTGAGTTGGAAACACTGTTGCGCTACGCCGAGAAGAAAGCGCAGGACATGGCCCCGTTTCTTGCCATTGGATCCTTCGCCGGAATGCGTCACTCGGAAATTGACCGGCTGGACTGGAAGCAAGTTGACTTGAAAGACGGCTTAATCGAAGTGCTGCCAATTGACGGCACGAAGTCTGAGGAACGCCGCCGCCTAGTTCCTATCAAAGCCAATCTCAAAGCGTGGTTGCTGCGTTATCGCAAAGAGTCTGGCCCAGTCTGCCCTCACGCAAACAGCACAAAGCAACTGTTGAAGACCGCAGCAGGTGCCAAGCTGATTTGGAAACACAACGCATTGCGTCACTCCTGTATCAGCTATCGGATTGCGGAGTCCGGGGACGTTGCCCGTGTTGCAGACGAAAGCGGAAACTCTGTGCCTGTCATCAAATCAAACTACCTTCGCCGTGTAAAGCCGACGCAGGCCGCAGAGTGGTTTAGCATCATGCCCACCCGAAAAATTTCCCGTGTCGGTTATCACCCGGCGCGGGGTGTCCGCAAAAAATCAACCAAACCTGAGACAGTCGAAAGGAGATCAAGCATGAACCGATAACACACAACACATACACATCACATGAAAACACCGAACAAACGTAACAACGATGCAGCCATAGCCCAGAAATGGAGACAGCGAGCCGATGCCCAAATCAGCATCGAACAACGGGCCGCGCTGCAATGGTTCAAGGAAAAATACTGGTCGGATGATGAACCCCTGAATTCAGTTTCGGACTACATCCTTCAAGTTGCGCTTGCACACCCGAAGCAACTGAGTCAGTGGATCGAAAGTCACATCCGCTACGCAACGGCAGAGGGCTTCACGTCGGATACACTGGACTTGCAACTTGTCGCCGGGCGCATCTCGCAGCAACCCGAATACAAGGCCGTCCGCCGCAAGCTGGAAAGGGGGGCGCGATGAAATCCACCAAGCCTTCACCACACCGCGCTGGTGTGTCTCGCAGCACGTTTGAACGCATCATCGCCATCGCCATCGCACTCACCACGCCAGAGGGAGCAAACACACGAGAGCTTGCAGGGCGATTC
>JANPGI010000059.1:0-1598 GCA_031423875.1 Verrucomicrobiota bacterium
TCGTGAAGCACAGCTATCTCGTCACCGACATCAACGATTTGCCGCGCATCGTCAAAGAAGCGTTCTACATCGCGCAATCCGGTCGCCCCGGCCCAGTCGTGATTGATTTCCCGAAGAACATTCAGCAAGCCAAAACACAACCCGTCTGGCCAACGCTCGAACAGGTGAAGAAAGGTTTGCGCGGTTATACGCAACCCGACTTGAAGGCAGACGAACTCGCGTTGAACGAGATCATGGGCTTGATCGAGAAGGCCGAACGTCCTGTGCTGTATTGCGGCGGCGGTATCATCACGAGCGGTGCGGCGGCGGAACTCAAAAAGTTTGCTGAAGCTTGCAACATTCCCGTGACCACGACGCTCATGGGCTTGGGCGGTTTCCCGGAAACACATCCTCTCTCCTTGCGCTGGCTCGGCATGCACGGTTCTGCTGTGGCGAACTGGGCGGTCAACGGCGAATACGAGAAGCGCAAGACCTTCAACGATCCACAGGTGAAATTGAAAGACGGCGCAGATTTGTTGCTTTCGTTCGGCGTGCGCTTTGATGACCGAGTTACCGGCAAGTTCGAGGAATTTTGCAAGACCGGCACCATTGTCCATGTGGACATTGATGCGTCGGAGTTGAACAAGAACCGCAAGGCTCACCTGCCCGTGGTCGGCGACATCAAGGACGCGCTCACGCGCCTCAACAAGATGATCGCCAAGCGTCCGATCACCAAGAAGCACGCACCGTGGCTTGCCCAGATCGCCGAGTGGCAGAAGAAGGCGCCGTTCGCCTACGGCATCACCGCCGAAATCGCCAACAGCGATCACATGAAAGACCATCTCAAAGGTCACGAAGATCAATGCATCATCCAGCAGATGGTCATCGAGACGCTTTACGACCTCACCAAAGGAGAGGCTTACATCACCACCGGCGTCGGCCAGCATCAGATGTGGGCGGCTCAGTGGTATAAATACAAATACCCGCGCCAGTTCGTCAGCAGCCTCGGCCTCGGCTCGATGGGTTATGGCTTCCCCGCCGCGCTCGGTGTGAAGGTGGCGCATCCTGACAAGCAGGTCATTGATATTGATGGCGACGGCTCGTTCCTGATGAACATCCAGGAACTCGCCACCGCGCACGTCGAGAAGATCGCCGCAAAAGCGATCATCCTGAACAACCAACATCTCGGCATGGTGGTGCAATGGGAGGACAACTTCTTCGCGGGTAATCGCGGCCACACCTACCTCGGTAACCCCGATGACCGGGCGGCGATCTATCCCGACTACGTGAAAGTCTGCACCTCGTTCGGCGTGAAATGCGAACGCGTGATGTATAAGAAAGACCTGCGCGCCGCCATCCAACGCATGTTGGATTCCGACGAAGCCTACGTGCTGGACGTGGTCGTGCCGTACAGCGAACACGTCATCCCGTTCATTCCGGCGGGCCGCACCGTGGCGGACATGATCTGGAAGTAATCCGCAGCAATCTCAAAACGCAAAAGCCGGACGAGGGAAACTTCGCCCGGCTTTGTTGGGTGTGATCAATCAGGAGTGACCCCTTTCCGTGAAATTCATCGCGAATTTGCGACGGCCTTAACAGGCAATGTGGTTTCTCGCCCC
>JANPGI010000060.1:0-1792 GCA_031423875.1 Verrucomicrobiota bacterium
GTTTCGTAAACATCGGCGACGAATCTCCAGACTGCTTCCGGACGGAGACATCCAGCACATCGGCAGCACCTCAATTCCGGGCACAATCACCAAAGGCGACCTTGATATTGCAGTGCGTGTGGCGCGAAGTGACTTTGCCGCCGCCAACAAACTACTTGCACAGCACTACGCCCGAAACACTGCATCACATCGCAGCCGATCCTTCGCTAGTTTCAAAGATGACGAGGCTGATCCGCCTTTGGGAATTCAACTCGTCGTCAACGGTGGCGCACAAGACCACTTCTTAAGGTTTCGCGATACATTGATTGCGGATGCGTCCCTGGTCATTCGCTACAATCAACTCAAACATCGCAGCACCGGCTTGAGTGCGAAGGCTTATCGGCGCAGGAAAAGCGCGTTCATCATGCGCGTGTTGTCCCGCGCGACACTCTGATACGGCAGTTCAAACGATTCTTTCCAACAAACCGAGATTTGGTAGCTTCGTTCGCAATGAATTTCTTCGTCCAACGCAGCGGATTGCGCGACCTCTACGACAAGGTCGCCGCTGGAGAACGTATTTCCGAGGCCGACGCGCTGCGGTTGTTTGAATCCAAGGACCTGAACGCCCTCGGCGCCATCGCCGATCTCGCGCGGCAGAAGAAGGTCGGCAATCGCGCTAGCTTCATCATCAATCGCTACATCAACTACTCGAACTACTGCATCCTCTCCTGCCAGTTCTGTTCCTTCTCGCGCAAGAAACGCGACGCCGATGGCTTCGAGTTGACGATCCCGCAGATGGTCGAGAAGGCGCGAGAGGCGTTGAAGCTCGGCATCACGGAATTGCACATCGTCGGCGGACTGCATCCCTCGCTGCCGTTCAGTTACTACACAGACATGCTCAAGGCGTTGAGCGCGCTTAATGATGAGGTAGGGCGCGCCGTCCCCAGCGCGCCGCCCGGCGGGCAAGGGACTGCCCGCCCTACCCAGCGCCTCCAGTTAAAATGCTTCACCGCCATTGAAATCCTCCACCTCGCCTGGCTCGCGAAGAAGACCGTCGAGCAGACGTTGCGCGAGTTGAAAGACGCGGGACTCGAATCGCTCACCGGTGGCGGCGCGGAGATTTTTAAGAAAGAAGTCCGCAGCGCCATCGCCAAGGGCAAGGAATCCGCCGAGGAATATCTGGACGTTCACCGCACGTGGCACAAGCTCGGCGGACGCAGTACCTGCACGATGCTGTTCGGCCACGTCGAGTCGCTCGCCGACCGCGTGGATCATCTGCGGCAGTTGCGCGCGTTGCAGGACGAGACGCGCGGCTTCGTCGGTTTCGTGCCGCTGCCGTATCAGCCGGAGAACAACGACATTCCGGTCAAGACGCCTCCCACGGGCTTCGACGCGTTGCGCACCATCGCCGTGAGCCGCATCTACCTCGACAACTTCGATCACATCACCGCCTACTGGGTGGGGATGGGCATGAAGCTGGCGCAGGTGGCGTTGAGCTACGGCGCGGACGATCTGCACGGGACGATCATCGAAGAACACATCTTCCACATGGCCGGCGCGACCTCGCCGCAATTGCAGACCGAAGCGGACATGATCAAAGCCATCCGCGAAGCCGGTCGCACGCCCGTGCAACGGAATACTTTCTACGAACCAATCAAGGTCCTGCCTGACGCGACTGCAGCGAATGAAGCTGAACCGCCGTCGGGCAAATCCAAAGTGTTGGAAGATAATCTGGCGACGGCTTGAAGCCGACTCGGTTGGCGTTCCCGGTCATTTGCGCAAACGGTAGAAGCGCGCCGAGCCACTGACGGCG
>JANPGI010000061.1:0-1869 GCA_031423875.1 Verrucomicrobiota bacterium
GGTGGGGAGGGCGACGGGAAGTGTGGTCACGAATCGGGCGCGGCTGTGTCGCGGAGACCAGCCGTAGCGCGTTGAAATGGGAGGCGCGTAGATGTTCTCCCCCCACTCGTTGCCATGCTGCTGCGGCTGGACTTCGACACAGCCGCGCTCCCTCCGTCAACCTAGTGGTGGTCGCAAGGTTGAAGTTTCATTTGTCCGTCTCGTTTCGTGTTTGCATCCGCCGTCGTCTGAATCAAACTCCCACGCATGTTGAAACTCGGTGTGAACATTGATCATGTGGCGACTCTCCGTGAGGCGCGCTATCGCGGGCTGACTCGCGGCGAGCCGTGTCCAGTGGAGGCGGCGCTCATCTGTGAAGCCGCAGGAGCGCACGGCATCACGGCGCATCTGCGCGAGGATCGGCGGCACATCCAAGACCACGACATCTGGCGATTGCGCGAGGTGGTGAAGACGCGACTCAACCTTGAGATGGCCAACTCGCCGGAGATCATCGCCATCGCACTCAAACTGAAACCAGAGATCGTTTGTCTCGTGCCGGAGCGGCGACAGGAAGTGACGACGGAAGGTGGACTCGACGTGGTGGGCAACGAAAACTCTTTGACCGAAACCCGGCAGCGGATGAATGACGCTGGGATTGAAGTCAGCCTCTTCATCGCACCCGATCTGAAACAGATCGAGGCTGCCGCGCGAACGGGCAGCCAGTTCATCGAGCTGCACACGGGGCAATTCGCGGAGCACTTTGCCGACGACGCCAAGCGTGAGGCTGAATTGCAGCGATTGATTACTGGCGCAAAGCTGGCGCAGTCGTTGGGGTTGCAAGTCAACGCAGGGCACGGATTGAACTACGAGAATCTGGCTGCGCTGAATCGCGTGCCGCATCTGGTGGAGTTGAACATCGGTCACAGCATCGTGAGCCGTGCGGTGTTCACGGGGTTGAGCGCGGCGGTGACGGAGATGTTGGGGCTGATGAAGAGCTACGGTGGGTGAAGGATTCACCTCCCTATTTCACAGGTACACAACCCACGCTTCCTAACCGAACTGAACTTGTGTCAAAAGTAAGGAGTGACCCTTTCGTGACCCCTTCGGGTGAACATCCGGCATGGAATAGTGGAAAAATCAACGGCGACGACGAGCCGCAAGCGCGGCAACTCCAACGAGCGCGAGCAGTCCCGTAGCCGGCTCCGGCACGACCACCGTTGGCGTGATGGAGATGGATGAGGGATCCGCTTGAAGTTGTATGAGGCTGTTCACAGTCATCAGATTGTCCGTGAGAAAGGGCGATCCTGCGAATGTTGGATAAACCGTCGTGGAAAAAGCACCGGGAGTTGTGTTGGTGTAATTCCAGATCAAACTCGACACGTAGAATCCGCCGGAATCAAAGTAATCAGCCTGTGCGTTAAAATTCACATAGGCAGCGCTGTTGACACCCACCACGCCACTCACGTTGTAACCCAGCAATGGCAATGACGCCGGGAGGTTCACACCACTCATGAGTCCCTCAAAAAACGAAGTCGAGACAGCCGTCAGATAAGCCGTGTCACCGTTGACAGTGCCCGCTTGCGCCAAACTTGCGGTAGCCGCAAACCACGGCACTCCAGAAGCAGTCTGAGTGATGTCCAAACTCATGCTGGCACTATCCACATGGGGACCGCCGCTGATGTAAGTCTGGTAAGATGGATAATTCATCGTGCGCCAGATGCCTGCATTCGGCGTCACAACGCCAGCGCTGACCGTGGTTGAAAGGCCACCAGCGAGCGTATCATCAAAAGTCACAGAACCACTCGTCAACGCCGGATCAAAAAGATAAACAATGGCTGAGGAATTTCCGCAGGTGATGGACAGGATAAGAGAGCAGAGGGCTAATTTGTT
>JANPGI010000062.1:0-2782 GCA_031423875.1 Verrucomicrobiota bacterium
CAAGCCGGCACCGCCCTCGGTATCAAACACCGGGATGCTGTATTCGCCGTAAGCCGTCCAATACGATCCGCCGCCGACGGGTTCACTAAAATACTCGCCAGTGTTCGGATTGAATTCACGCGGACTGATGCCGCGATAACGGAAACCACGCAGCGATTGCAGACCGCCGAGATAAAACCGTTCGTAGAAGGGGACGCTGTCGCCATCAAGTCCATCCACTACGCCTCCGCGCCCGCCGAGTTCGATGACATGACCTTTGGCGAGTCCGGGGAAGAACCACGCGGATTCGAGTTCGAGTTTATAAAAATCACGTTTGCCACCGAGATAGCTGGAGGTGATTTCGGCGGTGATCGTTGTGCGTTGACCGCCATCAGGCAACCGCGTGTTGTTGCGAGTGTCGTAGGCAATGGACGATCCGAATTTGGAAAGGATTGTGTAGCCATTCTCGTCGAGCAGTGCGTTGGGGGCATTCGCCGGGAGGATGGGGTCAACATTTCCAAACGGCCCCGCAGGACCGCCGCCACCGTCGCCGGGGATATTCCCATGCAACTCTTCGTTCAGCAGGATGCCTGCGTTCTCGATGTTGTAATAAATGCTGCCGATGAGTTCGCCTGTGCCAAGAAGATTTTCAAGAATAACAGGACGCGGCAGGGATTTGCTCAGACTCAACCGAACGCCCGTGCGGACTTCGTCATAGAGATTGCCGACGCTCTGGTAATTCAAGCGGCGATGATACAACTGCGTGCCGAAGGAAAGTTTTCTGTCCAGGAACCACGGCTCGGTGAATTCGAGGACATAATCCTGACGCTGCGTGCCGAGCTGAAGTGCTGCGCGAAATTTTTGACCACCGCCGGTGAATGATGGTGGATGAAAGATGTCAAAGTTGCCCATCGTCACCTCAGTGTAAGCCACGAGTTGATCAATGGAACTGAAGCCCGCGCCGAAACTAAACTTGCTCGTGTCCTGCTCCTCCACCGTCACGAGCAGATCTTTGCGACCGGGCGCATCGGTGGCTTCTGGCTGCGCATCCACCTTGCTGAAATATTCCAGACCGCGCAGACGTTGCTCGCTGATCTTAACGCGCGTCATGTCAAATGTTTCACCGGGATAGAGTGCGAGTTCGCGGCGGATGACTTTGTCCTTGGTCCGGGTGTTGCCCCGAATCTCGATCTTTTCCACGAGCGACTTCTGGCCCTCATCAATCTGATACTTGATGTCCATCGTGCCCGTCTCGGTGTTCGGGATGCGCTTGGCCTTGAGATCGCCTGTCCGCGCAACGTCAATGTGCCCGCGCGAATCGTAGAAATTCCCCACCGCTTCCGTATCTTGGGACAACCCTTTCAATGTGAAGATGTCGCCCTCCTTCATCTTGAACGAGCGATTCAACACGGCGGCTTCCTGCCAACGCACACGTTCGTCACGATCCTTCGGTGCGCGACCCGGTTTGAAATCAGGACTCACTGCGTTCGTCGGGATCATCGTCGTTCCTTCGAACGTGACCGTGCCCACTTTATATTGGCGACCCTCAAAGATGTGCAGCCTCACGACCATGGAACGCGGCGTGAGATTCACGAACTCTACTTCCTTGATGTCGAAATCTATGTAGCCTTTCTCACGATAGAACGCGGTGAGCCGCTCCTTGTCTTCCTCGAATTTGTCATCCTTGAAAATCCCCGAGCGCGTCAGCCACGACCACATCCAATGCCGCTTCGTGCCTTTGAGTTGCTTGCGGAGTTTGGCCTGATCGAAATCCTCCGCGCCGACGAACTCCACACGCGCGATCTTGATCTTTGGACTTTCCTTCACCTCGAACGTCACTGTGCCGCGACCTGCGCCTTCGTCCACTGATGACTTCGCGTTCACTTCCGTTCGCGGATAACCTTTCTTTTGATACAGCGCTTCGATGGCGCGCGAGTCCGTGAACAGTTTTCGCTCGTCCAACGCCTCGCCGATCTTGGAGGTGATCTTTTTCTTGAGCTCGGATTCCTTGATCTTGGCATTGCCGGTGATCTTGATGTCGGTCAGACGCGGATTCGGCTGGATGACAAACGTGAGAACCATCCCGCCGTCCTGGGCGCGCTCGCGGGTCACGCGCACGTCGTAGAAATGATGCGTGGAGTAGAGCGAACGGATGTCGTCATCCACTGTGACGGCGCGATACACATCTCCGGCGCGTGAACGGATGTTGGCGCGGATGATCTCCTCGCTGATGGAGAACTGGCCGACGTGCTTGATGTCCACGCGAGAGATTTGCGTCTCGTCGGCAGACTGCGCGATGGAATTGAAACTTGAGCCGAGGGTTAACCCAAAAAGCAGAACGAACAGCACCGCGCTCAACGCGGCCTTATTGCCCCGGGATGTCTTCGTCGCTGACTTTTGCTGCGGTTTCAAATCGTGTGTACGGTTTCAAAAAGGTCAATTGCACATCGCCCGTCGGACCATTGCGCTGCTTGGCGATGAGCAGGTTCACCGGGATGCCGTCCGGCGAATCTTCTGTCTGCGGTGCGTCTTCGTCTTCAGTCGCCGGCTTGTAAAGCAGACCCACGAGGTCGGCGTCCTGTTCGATCGAGCCGGATTCGCGGAGGTCGGACAGACGCGGTTTGCGGCTCTTGTCCTTTTCCAGTTCGCGGTTCAACTGCGCCAAGACGATGATCGGAATGCTTAGTTCCTTGGCCAGCGCTTTGATACCGCTGGAGATTTCGGCGATCTCCTGCTGCCGGTTTTCCTGCGCACGGCGCGAAGTAGAGTGGAGCAACTGGAGGTAGTCAATTACGAAAAGCTT
>JANPGI010000063.1:0-4681 GCA_031423875.1 Verrucomicrobiota bacterium
GCGATGACTTCTTCAACTTACATCCCGCCGAATGCGAACGCGTCGCCGTTCGAGATCGCCGATCAGGAAGCCGCCATGTTCTGGGCGAAGAAATTCACCACCGTCGGTTGCGATCCGCGAATCCACATCGTTCCCGGCAACAAGAAGGATAATTTCTGGATGATGGGTGAAACCGGCCCGTGCGGTCCCTGCACCGAAATCCACGTTGACCTCACGCCCGAAGACCGGACCCCGGAATTGGAAAGACGCGGCGCGAAGATGGTCAATAGCAGCGACGCCCGCTGCATTGAGATCTGGAACAACGTCTTCATCCAGTTCAACGCGAATCCGGACGGCACGTTCGCGCCGCTGCCCGCCAAACACGTGGACACCGGCATGGGTTTCGAGCGCGTCACCAGCATCATTCAGGGCACGAAAGAGCTGACCGATTTCAAGAACGCGAAGATTTCCAACTACGAGACCGACATCTTCCGCCCGATCTTCGACGCCATCGAAAAACTCAGCGGCAAGCGCTACGGCTCGACGCTCCCGAAATCCGGCAGCACCGGCGACACCGAGCAAGAGAAGGCTGACGTGGCGTTCCGCGTGATCGCCGACCATATCCGCACGCTCTCGTTCGCGATTGCCGACGGCATCCAACCCGGCAACACCGACCGCAACTACGTTCTCCGCCGCATCCTGCGCCGCGCGGTGCGTTATGGCCGCACGCTCGGTTTCCACGAACCGTTCTTCTACAAACTCGTGGACGTGCTCGCCTCCACCATGGGCGACATCTTCCCCGAGATCCGCGCCAAGAAGCAGCACGTGCAAGACGTGATCAAGCTGGAGGAAGAATCGTTTAACAAGACGCTGGATAAGGGGATCGAACTTTTTGAAACTGGTTCAAAACAGGATCAAATTAACTGGCATTGGGAACAACTCGATAAGGCAATCAAAGAAGTTCTAGCCGATAAACCAAGTTCCCCCAGATTTTTAGCCGATAAAAAAGCGAGCTTAGAAAGTGGAAATCTAGTTTGGCCTGAAATTGCAAGTGTTCGCCAACTCACAAACACTTTTGGTTCAGCTGGGGAAAGAGAATTCATCAAGCGAGGATATCAATTTTCAAATGACATAGAAGTTGCAGTTGCTGTGGAGGATTCAGAGGGACTGAAGGCATTGTCTCCAGAGGCTCAAGCCATTGAAGATTTGGCTAAACACATTTCAGCTTCGGCGATCAACGACCGGAAGCAAGGAGTTATTCCTGGTGGCTTTGCTTTCACTCTCTACGACACCTATGGCTTTCCGCTCGACCTCACCGAGTTGATGGCGCGCGAGCGCGGTTTGATTGTAGACAAAACGGGATTTGAGAAATTAATGGAGGAACAACGTAAACGTTCTCAGGCAGCCCATAAGAAAGAATTGATCGAGCTTTTCGACCATGGTGCTGCACCTACAAAGTTCCTTGGTTATGAACGAACTGAAATTAAGGCAAAGGTTCTCGCCACACCCGAAGGAAAATGGGGACGATCTGTAATGTTAGACTCATCGGTTTGTTATGCTGAGATGGGTGGCCAAGTTGGAGATTCCGGAAAAATTGAAAGCAGTGGTCAAGTATGGCGAATCAGGGATACGAAAGGTGCTGGTGGCGGATTTTTACATATTTTAGATGGAGATAACGAAGCTCCGTTGTTGGGAGCAGAGGTCTTAGTGTCGGTTGATAAAGCGCGTCGCAACGCCATCCAACGCCACCACACCGTCACGCATTTGCTCCACTGGGCATTGCACGAAGTCGCCAGCAAGGAAGCGTCACAGAAAGGTTCATTCGTCGGCCCGGACAAGTTGACCTTCGACTTCAACAGCACGCCGCTCACGCCCGCGCAGGTCGCGGACATCGAGAAACTCGTCAACGAACGCATCCTCGAAAACGCCGGCGTCTCGTGGATCGAAGTCCCGCACGCCGACGTGAAGAACCGTAAAGACGTGATGCAATTCTTCGGCGACAAATACGGCGACACCGTCCGCGTCGTCCAGATCGGCGGCAGCGCCGGCAAGTTGGACGGTTACTCTATGGAACTCTGCGGCGGCACGCACACGCGCGCGACCGGCGAGATCGGTTTGTTCCGCATCGTCGGCGAAAGCGCGATTGCCGCCGGCGTCCGGCGCATCGAAGCCGTCGCCGGCCTCACCGCCTACGACGTGATGAAGCTGGATCGCGAGTTGATCAAGACCGTCGCGGGCAAGGTGAATTCGCCCATCCACGAACTGGAAAAGAAAATCGAGAGCCTGCTCGCGCATCAAAAAGCGTTGGAGAAGGAAGTCCAGATCGCTCAACAACGCAACGCGTCGAATGCCGCAAGCGAATTGCTCAGCTCCGCGCAACAGGTGAACGGCATCCCGCTCATCACGCACAACCTCGGCGACGCCACCGGCGATTTCCTGCAAGCCATCGCCGATGCGTTGAAGGGTCGCTTCCAAGGCGTGGTCGTCCTCGGCGGCGGTTCCGAAAATGCCGTTACGTTGATCGCCACGGTTTCAGCCGACTTCACCGCGAAAGTTCAAGCCGGGAAAATCATTCAAGCCATCGCCCCCATCGTCGGCGGCAAGGGCGGCGGTAAACCCGACAACGCCCGCGGCGGCGGCAAAGACGCGAGCAAGCTGGATGAGGCGCTGGCGAAGGTGAAGACGCTGCTTGGTTAACCGGTCATCTACGCTGATCTCCACTAATTGCATGTCAGTCATCAGCGAAGATTAGCGGGGATCAGCGGTTCAGAACTGTCGCTCGTAGTCGGCGGCGGTCTTGGGTTTTTGCGGGCGCGGAATCCAATAGCTCTTCGCCGCTCGATCCTGTTTCAGGCTGAGAAAGTCTTTTCCCGCCAGCCGCGCGACCAAGCCGATCGGCGTGATGACCAGATAGAACAGCAGTGTCAGAATGACGTGCGCCATCACGAAGCCGAGGACAAACGCCACACTCATCCACGCGATGTAAATCCACTTTAAGATGCGCGGCAAAATTGTGCCGAACACAACCAACGCCGCGCCCGGCCACACAAAATATGGCGTGCGAGTTTTGTGCCGGAACAAAAATAGCAGGCCGATCACGATCAACACGCCTCCGACCATCAGCCCAAACTTCCGCAAGTCGCGGTCGCTCGTCTTCAGTTGCTTGATGTCTTCGCGGATGTTCATGCTCAGTCCAATTCAAATTCCTTGAGCCAGTTGATGTCCTTGTCGAGCGGCTTCTGGTCTTTCTTCTCCAGCAGGAAATTCCCAACGAGCAGGTAGTCCATGTTCGTCCGCATGAAGCAGAGGTAGGCGTGCTCAGGCGTGCCGACGATGGGTTCGCCCCGCACATTGAATGACGTGTTGATGATCACCGGACAGCCGTATTTCTCGTCGAACTTCTGGATCATCCGGTAATACATCGGGTTGTGATCTTCGGTCACCGTTTGCACGCGGGCGGAATAATCTACGTGCGTCACCGCCGGAATCGTGGAGCGAATCGCGAGCAACTTTTCCAAACCAAAGCGTTTCTGTTCTTCCGCCGTCATCTCGCGTTGGCGTGACTTGTTCACCGGCGCGACGAGTAGCATGTAGGGACTTTCTTCCTTCAAATCGAACCACTCGGCAGCCTTCTCGCGAAGCACACTCGGCGCGAAGGGGCGGAAGCTTTCACGGAACTTGATCTTGAGGTTCATCGTCTCCTGCATCTTGGATGATTGCGCATCGCCAATGATGGAGCGCCCGCCCAACGCGCGCGGGCCAAACTCCATCCGTCCGTAAAACCAGCCGATGACTTTTTCCGCCTTGATGAGATCAGCAATCTTCTCCGGCAACTCAGCGTCGCTCAACTCGGCGAAAGGAATGTTGTTCTTCGTCAGATAGGCGTGGATTTCATCGCGAGTAAAATCTGGGCCAAGATACGAGCCGCTTTGCGAATCATGCACGCCATCGGCCTCGCGTTCGTTGCCCAACACCTGATGCCACGCGAACAACGCCGCGCCGAGCGCACCGCCCGCATCGCCCGCCGCTGGCTGAATCCAGATGTTCTCGAAGATGCCTTCGCGCAGAATCTTCCCATTCGCCACGCAGTTCAACGCCACGCCACCAGCGAGACAGAGATTCTTGAGGCCGGTCTGCTGGCGGACATGCTTCGCCATGCGGAACATGATTTCCTCGGTCACGTCCTGAATCGAACGCGCCAAGTCCATGTCCAGTTGCGTGAGCTTGGATTCCGGCTTGCGCGGCGGACGACCGAAGAGTTTCGCGAACGCCGCACTCGTCATTGTCAGCCCGACGCCGTAGTTGAAATACTTCATGTTGAGGCGGAACGAACCGTCCTCCTTGAGATCAATCAACTCACGCAAAATCAGGTCCACGTATTTCGGTTCGCCGTAGGGCGCGAGGCCCATGAGTTTGTATTCGCCGGAATTGACGCGGAAGCCGGTGAAATAAGTAAACGCCGAGTAAAGCAGGCCGAGCGAGTGCGGAAAGTGCAGCTCGCCCAGCATCTCGATCTTGTTCCCGCGCCCGGCGCCGTAGCTCGTGGTCGTACATTCACCGACGCCGTCCACGGTAAGAAACGCCGCTTCGGGATATGGCGACGGAAAGAACGCTGAAGCCGCGTGCGACTCGTGGTGTTCGGGGAAAAGAATTTTGCCAGCGAAGTGCGGCCCCTCACCCCGTCCCTCTCCCCGTCCGACGG
>JANPGI010000064.1:0-4521 GCA_031423875.1 Verrucomicrobiota bacterium
GGTGTGATTAAAGTCGGGTGAGTCTAAGGAACGCCGCCTTCAGCAACGGCAGAGAGAGCGACCAGCCACGCGCTTCCGCCTGAAGGCGGCGTTCCTGTACCTCCACAGTCTGTTCCACCTCACCCGTCTTTAATCACACCCGCCGCCAGATCGCACCCAAGTTTCCTCTTTCACCTCTGATCTGGCGACATTACTCTCAAGAAGATAAAAGACCCAAGATAAGACATACATGGCAACAACACGCGCGGCAGGCAACACTCCCAAAATCCTCACAGTCAAATTCGACGGGCCGCACCCCGCCTATTCCGAAACGCGAGATGTCCTCGGTGACACCAAGCACCGCAAAGCAAGCGGGATCTATTTGTGGGCGATACGTGTTGGAGACGCTTATCGCATCACACACATCGGGCAGACAGGCACGTCGTTTTATCAACGCATGAAGGAGCACATCATCAACACCCTGGGAGGAAACTACCGCATCAGCGATACGGAAGCCCTCGCCAAAGGTGAATCGAAAGTGCTCTGGGACGGCCTCTGGCGTGAAGGCAGGCGGGAGTGCCTTCCAGAGTTTCTCAGGGATAGCGCACGGCTGTTCGAGGAAGCCAAACAAAATCTGAAACTGGAAAAAATCTTCATCGCGCCCCTCGATGTAGAGGATCGGATGCGTCGCCGGATCGAAGGCGGTATCGCCAAGGAAATCCGTAAGGACAAGACCGCATCCAGTCTGCTACCACCAGATATCCGCGTGTTGGGCCGGTTGACGACTGAATCCGCCATCCCCATCCGCATCACCGCGAGCGTCCAGATACTCGGCCTGCCAGAGCAGTTAGAGATTTAGCACGACGCTGCAACCTCGCGCACGGACTCAGAATTGGTCTTCCTTCTCCTTGAACAGCACGTTGAACGATGTCATCGAGCCGTAGCAACGCGTGATGTATTGCTGCATGTCGACCTTTTCGGCATCGCCGAGTTTCTCGTGACCATTGATCTTTTGTTCCAACACGCGAAGTTGGTTTCGCATCATGACGATCTTGTGAAAGAAAACCTCCATCTCGATCTCTTTTGTTTGCAACGTCGCATCCGCCGGATGCAGCACCATCTTCCCGCCGTGCCAGCGTTGACCAAGTTTGCCAACGTGTGAATCGGGCTTCTCCAATCCAAGCTTACTGACGGCTGCATGGAGCGTCTGCTCGACGAACTGCTGCAACGGCACACTCAACCCGCTAATGGCAACGGTGGGCTCGGCGGCCTCAAGTCCAGATGCTTCCGGCGCGACGGTGCGTCTGCCATCTGCAAACAAAATATCCACACTGCTCTCAGAAATTGTTTTCACCGTGCCCACGCCGTATTGCGGGTGGCGAACGGTCATACCGATATGAAGCGACTGCGTTGTCATGCGGCGATGCTAACGGCTTTGGGTTACGGAACAAATCTGAAAACAAACCGGTCCATTCTGGGGTGTTGAACAAAATCCTTTGCACCGCCGTCGGAATTGCTAGTTTTGCACTTAGACAATCCCAAAACCAATCAAGCCATGAACACTGAGCCGAAAAAAAATCTCACATCCGGCGAGAGCCGCCGGTCATTCATCAAGAAAACAGCGCAGCTCGCCGTCGCCGTTTCAGCCGCACCAGTGCTGTTCAAGCCCACGGTCTATGGCCAAGCACCCTCCGTCAATGTCGTCGGCGCGAACAGCAGGATTGTTCTCGGCATCATCGGCACGGGCAAGCAAGGCACGTATCATCTGCAAAAGACGAAGCCGAAGTTGAGCGAGTGGAATGTGAAAATCGGTGCGGTGTGCGACCTGTATCAGAAACATCTCGACGGCGCTCAGAAGTTTGCCGGCCTCGAATCCAAGGACGCGTATCGCGATCATCGTCGCCTGCTCGAGCGCAAGGACATTGACGCCATTCTGGTGACGACGGTGGATAACTGGCATGGGCCGTGTACGCTGGATGGATTGGACGCGGGCAAGCATGTCTATTGCGAGAAGCCGATGACGCGCTTTGCCGCCGAAGGTTGGGAAGTGCTCGACAAGGTCAAGAACACCAAGAAAGTTTATCAATGCGGCTCTCAGTACACCGCCGACCCGATGTATCACAAGGTCGCGGAGTGGGTGAAGGGCGGGAAACTTGGCCCGCTCGTCTGGGCGCAGGGATCCTACTGCCGCAACAACAAGAAGAACGACGAATGGGAGTTTCCAATTGATACAGAGGCAAATCCTTCAAACCTCGATTGGGAGCGATGGCAGGGCGGTGCGAAAAAAGTGCCCTGGAGTGAGAAGGCTGCGCACCGTTATTTCTCGTGGCATAAATACTACGAATACAACTCCGGCATTCTGGGAAACCTCCTGAGTCACCGCTTTTATCCGCTGATGCTTGCCACGGGCAACCCGGAGTTCCCGAGCCGTGTTGTCTGCACCGGCACGCGGAAAGTTTCAACCAACCGCGAGATTTCTGACACCACACATGTCCTCGCGGAATTTCCCAGCGGCCTGACCTTCGTCATCGTCGGCACCACGGTGAACGAAGTCGGTCTGCCCGACATGATCCGGGGTCGCAAAGCCACCGTCTCCCTCTCCGGAAGCGCGAACCAAGCGAAGTTGCAACCCGAACAATTGTTCTCCGAAGAAGTGGACACAGAAGAGTTCACCGATCCCGCGCCTTACGGCAAGGTCGAGAATCTGCACGCCAACTTCTACAAATGCATCCGCGAAGGCGGCACGCCATTCTGCAACGTGGACCTCTCCGTCCGCGCAAGCACCGTGCTCGCGCTCGCCGAAATGTCCGAACGCCACGGCGTGGTTTGTTTCTTCGATGAAAAGACCCGCACCATCCGCAACGGTGAAGGTAAGATCATCCCGCCGATGAATCATGACACGCCCGTGCCCAAGTTCGCGTGAAAAGATACGTCATCACTGGAGACACCTCATCGCTGGATTTAAGCAGACGTCCCCATTGGTGATCGCCGTTTTGGTGAACGGTTGCGCCATCATCACAAGCCCTGACAAGACGGGCGCTCTTCCGCCGTTACCCGCAGGTCAACGCTGGCAATTGGCGTGGTCGGACGAATTCAACGGCGCACAACTTGACCTGACAAAGTGGGAAATCCTCGGCGACTGGAAACGCCGCGATGGATTTTGGACGCAGAGCGAATCATATCTCGACGGACGCGGCAGCCTGATTCTTCGCACGCGTCAGGATGGAGACAAGTTTGTCTGCGGCGCGGTGCGGACGAAAAATCGTTTTGAACATCGTTACGGATATTGGGAAGCGCGCTGCAAACTCCCGACCCAGCCCGGACACTGGCCCGCGTTCTGGATCATGTCCGACGGCGTGTTCAAGGTCGGCGACGAGGGACGGGACGGGACAGAGATTGATGTGGCAGAATTCCCAAAGCGCGACGGCACTTATGAGATCAATCTGCACTGGGACGGTTACGCCAGCCATCACAAGAGCGTGGGCAGAAAAATCACCGCGCACGCGATCACAAACGGCTTCCACACATTTGCCCTGAAGTGGACGCCCACGAATTATACCTTCTATGTGGACGACAAGGAGGTTTGGCAGACGACAGATGGCGGCGTCTCGCAAGCTCCCGAATATTTGAAACTCTCGGAAGAGATCGGCGAGTGGGGAGGAAAAATCCACGAAGCAAAACTGCCGGATTATTTTGAAGTGAATTACGTGCGGGTGTACGACGCGGTGGCGAAGTGAGGCAGTCAGATTCGATGTTTCCTCCCGGCCCGTTGCCGGGCAGTGGCGAAGTTTCATCTCGACCTTATTCGAGCTGTTATTGATGGAGGTCGGAGCCCGTGATTTTGTGAAGCCTTGCCGCACTCGCGGCTTTAAATGGTGGCTGCGGCCGGAATTGAACCGGCGACACGCGGATTTTCAATCCGCTGCTCTACCAACTGAGCTACACAGCCATCCCATCGAAGGGGGCATATTCAACTTCCTCTCTCGCCTCTTGGCAAGAATTTGATTTAGATTTTTTCGTGACATGCTCTCTTTCATCAATACAATTCCGCCCCTCGACGACCCTATGGTCTAGCGGTTAGGACACCTCCCTTTCACGGAGGTAGCCCGGGTTCGATTCCCGGTAGGGTCGCCAAACTTTCTCGAATCAATCCTCCACTTATTCGTCAGAACCACCATGCTCACGGCGTATAAATTACTTTTCCGGTTTATTATGATGGGGCTGCTGTCTACCTCCCCGTTGTCCGCCGCAATCATTGGTACAAATGTCCCCGCACTGCCAATCTCTCAGTCGCGCATTGATTCCCTGCCAGATCAAACGCGGAAGAGTTGGACTGACTATCTCGCGAGATCAAAAGTCTTTTCTCTCGCCGACCGTAAGTTTTTCGACGACGAAGCTCGGCTCAACGAAATCACCAACACGATTTCTCCGCCACCGGCTCGCGGTAGCGGACGCATCTCGTTGGACAACCCGCCCGCTTGGTATTCCAGCGATGAAGCCCGGCGCATCGCGCAGATTATCGTTTCCTTTCAGACGCCCGCC
>JANPGI010000065.1:0-7243 GCA_031423875.1 Verrucomicrobiota bacterium
TCGGCATCCACGATCTCGCGCACGAGTTGGCGCTTGAACGGCTTGAAGCCGTCATACACCGCCGCCATCACGGCCTCGTTCGTCTTGCACTTCTCGATCGCCTTGTAAATGCGTTCCTCGATGAAGATGCGTTCCAGCGTGCGATAATGCAGTTCGTCGAGCAGGTTCTTTTCCCGCAGCTCCAGCTCGCGCTTGAGGATGCGGACGAGTTGATCCGTGTTCTCACGCAACACCTCGCTCACGGTCAGCTCGACCGGGCGATTGTCCTTGATGACGATGATGCGGCTGGAAATGGAAACTTCGCAATCGGTGAAGGCATATAGCGCGTCCACCAGCTTCTCCGCGTCCACGCCGGACGGGCATTTGATCTCGATCTCGACATTCTCCGACGTGAAATCGTTGATGGACTTCACCTTCAACTTGCCCTTCTGCACCGCGTCTTCGATGGATGCGATGAGCGACTCGGTCGTGGTGGTGGGCGGAATCTCTTTGATGACGACGGTGGACTCGTCCTTCGCTTTGATCTTGGCACGGACTTTTACCGAACCTTTGCCATCCTGATAATCGCGCGCGTCCATCAGGCCGCCGGTGGTGAAATCCGGCAGACACTTGAACGGCTGCTTCTTGAGGATCGCAATCTGCGCTTCGAGCAGTTCGGGGAAATTGTGCGACAAAATCCGCGCGCTCAACCCGACCGCGATGCCTTCCGTGCCGAGCATCAACGTGAGCGGCAATTTACACGGCAACGTCACCGGCTCTTTGTTGCGCCCGTCGTAGCTCGGGATGAAATCCGTGATGGAATCGTTGAAAACTTCCGTGCGCGCCAGTT
This sequence comes from Verrucomicrobiota bacterium, assembly GCA_031423875.1. Taxonomy (GTDB): domain Bacteria; phylum Verrucomicrobiota; class Verrucomicrobiia; order Limisphaerales; family JADLHS01; genus JADLHS01. The sequence continues at coordinate 830 of JANPGI010000065.1, forward strand.
CCGTCAGCCGGCACTCGATGTAACGGGAAGCCGCCGCCGGATCGCCGGTGAAGATGTTGCCGAAGTTCCCCTGGCCTTCGATGAGGTAACGTTTATTCGCCAGCACCACGAGCGCGTCGCCGATGGACGCATCGCCGTGCGGATGATACTGCATCGTGTGACCGACGACATTGGCGACCTTGATGAAGCGTCCGTCGTCCTTCTCATGCAGCGCCCACATGATGCGCCGTTGCACCGGCTTCAAACCGTCCGCGAGATTCGGAATCGCGCGATCGCGGATGACGTAGCTGGCGTAATCCAGAAACCCGCGATCCACCCGCGTGTGTAGGCCGACGCCAAGCTGCTTCGGATCAAACGGCTTGTGGACAACGGCCTCGACCACCTCGGCGACAACGTGTTGTTCGCCGTTGCCGTTCGTGTCGGCAGGTTTCTTCGCAGGCGCGGGTTTCGCGCCTTCGATGGGCAATTCGGGCTGGTCCGAATCTTTTTTCTTCTTCTCAGAACTCATGAGCGGCGCGCATTAAGCAACAGAACGCCCACGATGGCAAGATTTCAGCCCAAATCCTTACCACTTACTGTATCGCTTCAGCACCTTTCCTTTTCGATAGGAGTTTTTTACCCGCGTGTACACATGCTCACTTCCAATCGCCGTCAACCTGTCTCCATCACACCAGAGAATGCGATTCCAAGGGCCTTCAGATTCTGTTTGGATTTCGTACCAGTTGCCTTTTCGTTCGTATCTTTCAACGATCCATTTCTTTGCGGTATAGCCGCTAAATAACAACTCATACTTCGTCGGAGCATAGTAAAATGCCTGTGTTAATAGTCCGGTGCCCTTCGAGAATGCTGAATCGATTTTGTCCTGAGGCATCCCGCATTGCTTGCGCGCCTCGGCGGTTTCTTTGGGGTTGTAACGCCAAACCCCGAAGAGGAGATATCCATCGTCTTCAACCTGCGTATTTTTTGGAGGAGGTGGGAAGATGGTTTCCCACGTTCTTCGCAGCTTTTCGCGAGCTTCATCTTCTTCCTGTTGCGAAAATTTAGCCGCATAACGGCCCCAGTCATCAAAACGCCATCGCCCTTTGGAGAAACAAATGCCAGCGTCGTCCTCATGAAATACTTCAGTTTCGGTGTCCCCAACGACGAACACCTTTCGCTCGACCTCATCCACCACAATCACGCTAACCCGGAAATAAGGAGCAAGTCCGAGATCTCTAACCCGCTCACGCTCGTCTTCCTCGAAATCTTCATATACCCACTCTACGTCCGCCTCCGCGTCCGTTTTCATGTAGCCTTTCAATACCTTGGTTACGCCGTCAGTAAGTCCGTTTTTCTTGAAAAGATATTTCAACGTCTGTTGCAACCAGTCTGAGTGTTTTTGAAGGTTCTCAACCCGTAAAAAAATCTTGCACACCGGATCCCTTCTTGTGGTGGCAATGTATCTGGTGGCTATCCCTGAAAACTCCGAGTTCTTCACTTTCCCCACGAGGCAAGGAAGCTTGATGCCACGAACAAAACGTTTGGATGGTTTGAACTCCGGGATTTTCATCGCCGCAAGCCAAGCAGAGCCGAAAAACTTGTCCAGCTTGAACTGTAGCGGCGGGCATCCCTGCCTGCCGTAAAGCCGGGCTTCCAGCCCGGCGGAAAGAACCTCACGCATGTCGAAGCGCGCGGGAACTTTCGTGCGTCTCACTCAATGCGAATGCCTTTTCCGGGCGGCAGGGATGCACGCCCTCTACGTCAGGCAAGATGCCTGACGCTACGACGGAACCGTGGAGCAACTAATCGAGCGAACGAATATCCGGTTCGGTGCGGGCACCATGCCAGTAACGGAGAATGTCCACGGAGTTTTCCTCCGGTCGCACCCGGTAGAAAATAAGGTAAGGCCGTGAAACCAGTTTGCGGATGCCCGGACGTTGGGAATACAACGCGCCGAGTAGCGGAAAGTTTTCCAGAATTTCCACGCGCTCTATCAGGGCATTCCCAATCCGAACAGCGGTGGCGGAATCATCCTTGGCAATATGGCGGACAACTTCCTCCAAGTCCGCGATGGCTTGCGGGGAGAAGATTATTGTGCAGCCCATGAAGCCACTCGTTGGCGAACATCATTTATTGCCACGCCTTTGCCTGCGTCAATGTCGCGGACGGCTTCATCCAGCGATTGAAGCAGCCGCTGTTCTTCTGTCGCGCTCAAAACAGATTCGCTTTGGGAATTGAGCCATACCTGCAAGGCTTTCCGCTCGTTGCCGGGAAGATGGGCAACAGCATCTTGAATTTCAATCAAAGTGCTCATGGCGGGTGAAAGCTAGACCGTGCTGAAAAATTTGGCAAACGGCAATTCCGGGGGCGTCGCCGCAAGCCAAGCAGAGCCGAAAAACTTGTCCAGCTTGAACTCGCGCCTCAGTTGCAGTCTCGGAGCGCGGCCGGTCCCCGTCCGCAGCGCGACGCCAGACCAAAGTGCCTCAGAAAAATCCGCAGCGTCTCTCATCATCCCCGCTGCGACCGGAGACCGGTCGCGCTCCGGGAAAGTCGCCGGGAGGACAACCCACTTCCATCCGATCCCGCCCGGATAGTCTGGTGTCAGCCCTGGCGTTACTTCTTCGACGGGTTGACGATCTCGGACATTTTGAAGATCGGTAGGAACATACAGATGACCATGCCGCCGACGACAACGCCGAGGAACACGATCAGGATCGGCTCGATCAATGACGTGATGCCGGAGAGCGTGGTTTCAATCTCTTCATCTAGGAAGTCCGAGATGCGTTCGAGCATGTTGTCAATCTTACCGGTCTGCTCACCGGCGGTGATCATGCGGATGATCATGTTCGGGAACACGGGATGTTTGGCGAGTGCTTGGGAGATGCTTTCGCCGCGCTCGATGTCTGATGAGGCGACCCTGATGGCTTTTTCCATGACGACGTTACCGACTGTCTGAGAGACGATCTGCAAGACTTCAAGGATCGGAACACCGCTGCGCACCAGCGAGGCCAGCGTGCGTGTGAAACGGGCGAGACAAATCTTGTGTGCGATGACGCCAAAGATCGGGAGTTTGATGCGGCTCTTGTCCCAGAACTCGCGACCGGGTTTGGTCTTGATGTAGTAAAGCCAGCCGTAGACCGCGCCGCCTGCGGCAAGGATCATCAGGATGAAATACTTTTTAACAGCATCGCTGAGCTCAATGAGGAATTGCGTCGGGCCGGGAAGTTTCGCGCCGAAGCCGGAATAGATCTCGCCAAACACCGGGATGACTTTCACGAGGAGAAAGATGGTGATCGCGATGGCCACAAACGTCACGACCGTGGGATACATCATGGCAGATTTCACCTTTTTACGGAGGCGAGCGGTGTTTTCCAGATAGATCGCCAGACGTGCAAGGATTTCTGCCAGCAAGCCGCCCTTTTCGCCCGCGCCCACCATGGCGCAGTACAATCGGTTGAACACTTTGGGATGCTTGGACAATGCCTCGGAAAAACTATCGCCGCCTTCCACACGCGTGCAGACATCTTTGATACAATCACGCATCGCCTTGTTTTGCGTTTGCTCGGCAAGACCTTGGAGGGACGTCACCATGGCGAGACCCGCATCCACCATCGTCGCGAGCTGGCGCGTGAAGATGACGAGGTCTTGCAGCGGCACACTGCCACCAGAGGTGCGACCTTTCTTGGCCAGCTTCTCCTGGATGGAGACCACGAGCATGTTGCGATTCAACAGCGCGGCAATGGCGGCCTGTTCTGTGGCAGCGTCCATGGAACTTCGGATCTCCCGGCCAGTCCCGGTTTCTCTCGCAACGTAGGCAAATGACGGCATAAATAATTTTCGGTTGTCCACCGCGACGCGTCTGTAATCCACGAACTGCACGGACTCTGGTTACAACACGGGCGTCGCCTCGCTTGGAAAAGCAACACCTATTCCAACCGCCGTGCAGATGAGCTTTGAAGTCAAGTTATGCGGCAGGCATTGAACTTACCGAAAATCGAGATGACGCGGGCGGGATGGCGTTGCCCCAAGACGGAACAAACGTTGCCCGCTTTTCAGAAACCGAAAAAACTTGTTGTCAAATACCCATGATTTCCATATCAATCCTGCAAATGCACCACGGTGGTGCCAGGGAAAAACTGTTTTTTTCCCACAATGCAATGTACGAAACAGGTACAAAACAAACATAAACACACATACGGAGGAACCAAAAATGAAGTTTAATAAATGGACGTTGGGTCTGGCAGCCGTTGGCGCAGTGAGTCTCACCTCGGTCGCTCAGGCAGAAGAAAAGATGATGCTCGGCTCCCAAGCCGCTCTCACATCCACCACCATCAGTGGTTATGTGGACACATCAGCTCATTGGAACATCGGCCGGGATAATATTAACGCGCCCACAAATCCAGGCGGTGATACAGACAGACAGGACGGCTTCAACCTGAATGTAGTCCAGTTGAGCCTGTCCAAAGCCCTTGACGAGAGCGAGTGGGCCTCTGGCTACCGTGCTGACCTCTGGTTTGGTCCAGACGCGAATGTTCTTGCCACAGGGAGCAATCTCTCCGGCGATGTTGGCAATGAAAACTCGGACTTCGCCATCCGTCAGGCGTATGTCGCCCTCCGCACGCCCGTTGGTAATGGCATTGACTGGAAGATGGGCGTATTCGACACCATCGTTGGTTACGAAACGCTCGAAGGTGGCAACAACCCGAACTACACCCGCTCCCTTGGCTTCGCTCTCGAACCAACAACTCACACCGGATTGCTAGGCACTTATCGCTTCTGCGATAGCGTTTCTGCTTCGGCTGGCGTTGCCAACTCGTTCGGACCGACGATCAACGGCCGCAATGCAGCTAACGAGTCCCACAAGACTTATATGGGATCTGTTGCATTGACCGCTCCGAGCGATTGGGGTTGGGTTGCTGGCTCGTCCTTGTATGTCGGCACCATCTCCGGATTCGATTCCGCATCACCTGGCGCAGCTGGTTCACGCGATCACTACTACGCTGGTTTGACTCTGGCTACACCTGTCGCCGGCTTGAAAGTGGGCGCGGCGTTTGATTATTCACACGCCAACCACATCCAGAACGGTGCCGTGGATAACACCTACGTGTATGGTCTCTACGCATCATTACAGGCCACTGAAAAGTTGAGCCTTCACGCACGCGCTGAGTATCAAACCATGCAAGATAGCGCTGCTCCACAGCCTGATGAACGGTCCGAAATGACGCTCACGGCCCAGTATGACCTCTGGAAAAATGTCATCAGCCGTCTTGAGATCCGTTGGGATCACAGCGAAAATCCCGCATTCACCGTCAACGGCGGACCTCAACAGGACAAGAACACCTACTTGGCTGCTCTGAACCTGATCTACAAGTTCTAATCTGAATTAAACTCACAACCCCTTCCGGGCAACCGGAAGGGGTTTTTCATTTTCACGCATCAAAGACGGAATTTTTTAACTTAAAGTCATCAAGAGGCAAAGACGTAGAGCATTTCTCAGCTTTATACTTTTGCGTTGCCCCGGAGTCCGAGACAGGGCGCGTTTCTCACAAAAAACGCTTGCCCTTCGTTTCGCGTCCCGACAAGACTTCGTCAGCATTTAACTCACACAAAACTATGGGCAAAATCTACAACAACATCGTCGAAACCATCGGACGCACTCCGTTGGTCAAACTCAACAAGGTCACTGCCGGACTTGAAGCCACCATCCTACTCAAGTGCGAATTCTTCAATCCGCTCGGCAGCGTCAAGGATCGTATCGGCATGGCCATGATCGAAGATGCCGAAAAGCGCGGCATCCTGAAGAAAGACACCGTCATCATCGAGCCGACCAGCGGCAACACCGGCATCGCGCTGGCGTTCGTGGCGGCGGCCAAAGGCTATCAGATCATCCTCACCATGCCGGAGACGATGTCACTCGAACGTCGCACGTTGCTCGCGATGCTGGGCGCGAAACTGGTTTTGACACCCGGTGCAGAAGGCATGAAGGGTGCAATCGCCCGCGCCGAAGCGCTCGCCAAGGAAACTCCGAACTCTTGGATCCCGCAGCAGTTCGAGAATCCTGCCAACCCAGCCATCCACTCGAAGACCACGGCGGTTGAACTCTGGGAAGACACGGATGGGAAGATTGACATCCTCGTCGCGGCGGTCGGCACGGGCGGCACCATCACTGGCTGCTGCGAAGTCATCAAGCCGAAGAAAGCTTCCTTCCAAGCCATCGCCGTTGAGCCAAAAGATTCTCCCGTTATTTCACAAACTCTCGCAGGTCAACCCGTGAAACCCGGCCCGCACAAGATTCAAGGCACAGGCGCGGGTTTCGTCCCGAAAAACCTCCACCTCAAAGACGCTGCTGGAAACGCCCAGATCGTCGAGTGCGTGCAAGTCAGCAATGATGACTCGTTCGCTATGGCACGCCGCCTCGCAAAGGAAGAAGGCATC
>JANPGI010000066.1:0-7179 GCA_031423875.1 Verrucomicrobiota bacterium
GGGGGTGTGGGGGGGCCCCATACCTGACCGTGCCTTTGACGGCGCGCGTGGGGTGAATGGGTACCGCCGCCTTCTGGGGGATGTGGTTTGGTTTTTCATGTTGGGGCCGCCTGCCGGGGGCATTCCGGGGGGCAGTGTCTCAAGTTGCACCCGTTGACTGGCTCACCCGACTTTAATCACCTGGCGTGATTATTTCGCGAGGCGGAAGAAGAAGGCGGAGTTCGTGGCCGACAACGTCACGGAATAATTTCCTCCAGCAAGGGCAGGGGAGTTGGTGATTGGATTCCATACCGCGCCAGTTCCTACCATCGGCGACGATTGCAGCGTGTAGCCGGGGAAAATCTCTGGCCACGACAGCACGACGTTGCCTGAACTGTTTGTGACATTCAAAGTGGGGCGCGGAAGCACGTTCGGTCCGAGTTGGTAATTGGTCGCGACTTGTGCCGAGGTCAACGGGCCGTTCCAGATGCGAAGCTCGTTGATCGCGCCGTTCATGTTGTTGTCCGGCCAATACACTGGCGCGCCGAACCATGCTTCGGTCGCCTGTAGCTGAGTGATATTTCCGCCGCCCATGGAGGCCGAGTCAACGAGTGCGCCGTTGACGTAGAGGTACATCGTGTTGCTGGCGGCGTTATAGATCGCGGCTGCATGGTATTCGACACCAGCAGCCATGATGGCGGGGTTCGCGCCGCCGCCGGTGTTCACTTCTGTTGAAAGACCTGTGTCGATCGAAATGCTGGGAACGCTCGTTCCATCGCCGCGACGTGGCGTGAAGTCAACGTAGGCGAGGCCGGGCTGCACGCCGCCGTTGGGTTTGCCGAACATCCAGACCTTTGACCAATTTTGCAGAGTGGTCATGGTGAACCATCCTTCAATCGTGATGCTCGGATTCGCAGCGAGCGTGTTGGTGATGTTGACCGTGGCCGCGTTGACTCGCGCCGCGCCACCGGGGATCTGAAGTTTTCCACCGGAATAAAATGCCCCTCCGACGAGCGAAGCGTTCGCGCCGCCGACCGAATCTGTGCCGTTATTGAAACTCCAGCGATGCGCCAACACGGTCGCCCCGTTACCGGTGACGGTGATGGCGCGCGTGCCATTCGTCCCGCCGTAAAATGCTGTCACGGTCGCCGTGCCCGCTTCCACGGCGGTCAATACTCCGGATGAATCCACAGTCACGACTCCCGGATTGCTGGAGGAATAAGTCACACCGAAGTCACTGACATCCAGATTCGTGTAATTGGCGTAGTCCGCGAACACAGAGGTCGGCTGGGTTGTTGAGCGCGGCATGGTGGTATTCGTCACGACCAATCGCACGGCCAACAGCGCACCGGGATTGGTGACGAGCGTGTTCGGTCCAGCAGCGGCATTGAAAACGATCTGGCTCGCCGGCAGAGCACCTTTCCAGATGCGCGTCTCGTCAATCGAACCATTGAAACACGGATCGTTAAATTGAACTGCTGCACCGAAGTAAGATGTGTCCGGGTTCAATTGCGTGATGTTGCCGTTACCCATCGAAGCACTGTCCACAAGAGCTCCGTTGACGTAGAGCGACATCAGATTGCCTCCAGAGTTGTACGTTGCGACCGCGTGGTACGTTCCGCCGTTGGTCAGCAGGGCGGGATTCGCACCACCGCGCGAGTTGACCTCGCCGCCGCTCGTAGGATTGAACGAGATGCTGGGAATGTTGCCGTCCACGCCAGCGCGCGGCGAGAATTCGATGAAGGAAAACCACGGTTCGCCCGCGCCTTCTGCACGACGACCCAACATCCAGAGCTTCGACCAATCCTGCTGGTTGGTGACGCTGAACCACGTTTCGATAGTCAGGTCCACTGTGGAGTTGAGCGTCCCTGCGATGTTGATGCTGGCGCAATTCGAGCGCGGGCCGCCGCCCGGCAACAGCAATCGTCCTCCGGCAAACGAAGCCGTGCCGATCAGACTAGCGTTCGCGCCGCTGATCGAGTCTGTGCCATCTGTGAAACTCCAACGATGCGCGAGAGTCGTGGGCGTGTTCGTGACGGTGATGGAGCGACTCACATTCGTGCCGCCGAAACTTGCGGTGAGCGTCGTCGTGCCCGGTGCGAACGCCCGGATCGAACCGGGGGCGGTCAAGGCTACGATGTTTGCATTGCCCGTGCTGAAAGTGACGCCTGCTGTGGTGATGTTCGCGTTGGTGACGTTGGCGTAGTCCGCGAACACCGTGACCGACTGCGTGGAGAGGCTGACCATGTTGGTGTTCGGGACGACGAGCCGCAACGCAACGACAGCACCGGGGTTTGCAACGACCGTCTCCGTGCCAGCGGCGTAGCTGATGGCGATCTGTTCAGGCGAACGCGGGCCGTTGTAGATGCGCATCTCGTTGATCGCACCGTTCAAGTTCGCGTCGCCGTAATTGACCGCTGCGCCGAAGAACGCCTCGGTGGCGGCGAGTTGCGAGATGTTGGCTTCAACCATCGAAGCGCTGTCCACCAGCGCGCCGTTGATGTAAAGCGACATCAGATTCGAGATGGTATCATAGACGCAGGCCGCATGATACTCGACGCCCGTGGTCAGCACGGCGGGATTGTTTTCCGTCCGCGTGTTCGACTCGAATGAGCGCAGCCCCGTGTTCAACGACATGCTTGGCACATTGCCAGCGGCACCGGGACGCGGCGTGAAATCAAGATAAGCGAGGCCCGGTTCAGCACCGCCATTGGGACGACCGAACATCCAGAGCTTCGTCCAATCTTGGAGCGTATTCATCGTGAACCAGCCTTCGATCGTCAGACTGATATTGGTGCGAAGAGTGTTGGTCAGATTAACGGTGGCGCAATTCGCACGCGCTGCACCGCCCGGGATCTGGAGTTTTCCACCCGAGTAGGAAGCCGCTCCGACGAGAGAGGCGTTCGCGCCGCCGACCGAATCTGTGCCGTTGGTGAAACCCCAGCGATGGATCAATTGTGCCGCAGGCTCTGCCACATCCAACACCTGCACCACAACCCGACGATTCAACTCCGTCCGCAACGGATCTACCGTATCAACGATGTCCACGAACAATTCATATTGCACAGTCAACTGCGTGTCGTAGGCGAGGTTCGCGTAAAGGAGCGCGGCGGAATTCGCCACCGTCAGCACACCGTTGTTGTCGAGAGTGAAGGCGTTGTTGGAATTGCCACCTGTGATGACGTAGTTCAACGCGTGGACACCGAGATTGGTGGAAGTCACCGTGCCCACGAGCGTGCCGTTGGGGCTGCGTTCGGCGATGCTGAAACGATTGGGCAATCGCGCCGCAGCCACGCTTCCAGAAACCGAATAATATCCGAGGCTACCATAACTGGAGAAGCCATTCGTCAACGGACTGTTCCGGCCCGCGCCAGTGATGCGAAAAGTGTAAGTGCCCGCCGCGAGATTGGTGCTGATGCCTGCGGCGATCGTATTCTGAGGGTTGTTGCTGGCGATGATGGTATCACTCGCGTCCGCCAGCGTCGCCATGATGGCAAGGTTCGCCCAGTCGCCAACCGGATTGGCGGTCAGTGAGACAACGCCTCCCGCAGTGGTGAATTGAAACGCGTCTGAATCATCGGTGGCTTCGATCACGCCCTCGGCAGTGGCGATGTAGTTTGAATCAATCTCCAAATGGCGCGACGTCGCAAGTACACTGCCGGTGTCGTCTGCGCGATAATCCACGTCATTGTAAGTGATCATCACCGCGAGTTCGTTCTGCGGTTCGCTCGCATACAGATACTCACCTTTAGCCCAAGTCGTGACCGGCTGATAATAACCCACGCCCATGATCGGAGCCCAACCGGTGTTGCCCGCTCCACCATGACCGCCGTAATACTCGTTATGCGGTCCACCCGGCGGATCCTGTGTTTGATGAGCCAGACCGAGCGTGTGCCCGATTTCATGCGAACCGACTTCAGCGCCAGCTTTGCCCGTGGTGTATTTCGCCCAGCACACCGTGTCGCCAGCCCAGTTCCACGAACCGTAATAAGCCACACCCGCCGCCGTGGGAGCATCCGGCGCGAATACACAGTGTTGACGGCTTCCCTCCGGCGCCGCCTCGTACACCTTGCGATCCGTGGTCACATTGATGTTCAACGGCATGTAATCTTCCGCGATGCGCTTCCACACTTCTCGGATCGCCGCGTTACCCACGTTGGGCGCTGAGTATTGAACTCCACCCCACGTAGCGGTGTAACCCCCAAAAAAATCCAACAACACAACTCCTCTCGCGCCCGGCAGACTTTCCAGCGAAACGATGTTGCTGTTGTAACCCGGCACATATTCCGCCACGAGATCAGGACGCAACGGTGGCGCGTCGGCAGTTTCGCCCAACGCATTTTCATCCACAGGCTCAAGTGACATGCAGATCACTTCATCAAGACGGCGACGCCACAGTTCCGGCGCACCTTGATCGCCAGTAGGCTCGATGCGATACGCCGTTTTGCTGGCGGGAAACTCGATGACGCCCACCGCACTTCCAGCACGCCCACCCGCAGGCGGACGCAGGAAGAAGAATTTCCCGGACTCCGGCGCGCTGAGCTCGCCCGATATGAATGTGATTCCATCCTCATCACGCTGGACGATTTTCACGACACCGGAAGCCATCACGCCCTCGGTCAACTCAAACTCGATCAAGCTGCCGTTCGTCGCCATGTTCTGACGCTGGAGAAAATCCGTTTCCCAAGCGCGCTTCGAGCGACCCGGCTCTCGCAACGCAGCGGCGTAGGGATTCACGGCCAGATCAAATTCCCGCGAACCGCTCGCGACCTGCCCACTCGCAACGACAGTGGTTTTGCTGGGCGAAGATTGATTGGTTGATGCAAGAACCGGGAGATGCGACAAGCCGTTGGAAACAGTCGCCGATGAAGTCACGAGCGGTGTATTGCCGGGCGCAGGAGCGTCGCTCCGACGTGAGGAAATCCATGCGAACAGGACGCTGATGATGACTGCGCTGAAGACGGCGAGGAGACTGTTGCGGTTGCCACGTTGGGCGGGTTTGTCCTTCATGATGGTTGCGATTCAAAGTAGTGTAATTACGTTTCCTCGCAAGTCATGTGGCATAAAATGGCCATGAGAGTTCTATCGGCACAAGATTTTCGGTAGGCCCGACGCTGATAGGGCGGGCAGTTCTCTGCCCGCCGCGAATGCAGTGGCGTGATCGAATCGTCTGGGGTATTCGGATGACGTTCGGCATGGCGATGACGGCGCGCACGGAGTGACGCGCCCTACTTTTCCAACGCGGAATGCCACTGACGCTCTGCCACCTTATTTCAAATCGTGCAGCGAGTAACCCGCTCTATCATTCCTCAACGCGCTTCTGTGACAACCGTTGTCTGACCGAGTTGAACCGACTCCACTTTCTGCCGTGTGCCGCTGGGCCAGAGGATTTCAACGGAATCCAGTTTCGTCAAATCGCCGAGGCCGATGGTGACGGGCAGTTCGGATTGAGATAGGTAACTGCGCGTGGGCATCACCTGACGTGACAAGGTCTGGCCGTTCGCACGGACGGTGATCCACGCGCCGATGGCGGAGCGATTGCTTTTCGCGCCGACGAGCTTCAAGCGAAGCCAGTGATGGTTTAACTTCTGATCATTGCGCAACAACAACGGCGGACGGCCAACTTGCGTGAGCACCACATCAAGATCGCCATCGCCGTCAATATCCGCGAACGCCGAGCCGCGTCCGACGATGGGCTGGAACAAATCATCGCCCGCCTTCTCTGGCGGAACAGCAACGAAGCAACCGCCGCTGCGATCACCAGCGTTCCAAAATAACTGCGCGGGTTGCTCATACTTCTGGCTCTTCTGAATTTTGCTGATCTCCTCCTCGAGATGTCCGTTGGCGGTGAGTAGATCGAGCCGACCATCCAGATCATAGTCGAAGAAGAACACACCGAACTTGAGCAGCAGCCGGCTTGCTGGCCCGATGCCTTCGGTGATCGCTTCGTCGCTGAAGTTCGTCGGTGAATTCTGCGCGACGTAAAGCGCAGTCATCTCGTTCGCGAAATTTCCGATGACGATGCCGAGCTTGCCGTCGTTGCGGAAGCGCGCGGAGTCAATGCCCATCGCGCCGCGCGTGTTGCCGTAGCTGTCGAACGCCACACCGGACTGTGCTCCGATCTCCTTGAACGTGCCGTTGTGTTGATTGATGAAAACCAGATTCGGCACCGTGTCGTTCGCGAGCACGAGATCCATCCAGCCGTCGCCATCCAGGTCCACCGGCGCGACACCGAGTGTTTTGGCGGCGGGCACACCGGTCGCGGGATTTTTTACCTGCAAACCACTCGCCGCCGAGACATCGCTGAAGCGTCCGTTGCCCGCGTTGTGATAGAGATGCGAAAACGCACCGGAGAAATTCATCGGTTGGCCGTAAGCGCGAGTGCGTCCGTCAATCTTGTAGCCGACTTCCGCGTCAATTTCTTTTGACCAGTTCACGTAACTACCAACGAAGAGATCGAGCTTGCCGTCGTTGTCGTAATCAATGAATGCAGCGCAGGAACTCCAGTCGTTCGTCGCCCCGCCAACGCCAACTTCGAGCGTGACTTCGCGGAATTTGCCTTTGCCATCGTTGTGAAACAGATGATTGCCGCCGACTGCTGTGACGAACACGTCGTCGAGACCGTCGTTGTCGTAATCGCCGATCGCCACGCCCATGCCATAGCAACTCACGTCGATGCCAGAACCTTTGGTGACATCGGTGAAATGTCCGCGACCGTCGTTACGATAAAGCGCGAGCGTTGGCGATTGTCTGCCATCAGGAATGTGGCCTGGCCAGTAGGTAGAATTGACGAACAACAAATCCTGCGCGCCGTCGCCGTCAAAATCAAAGAACGCCAAGCCGCCGCCCATCGTTTCCGGCAACAGCTTGTCGCCGTAAGCACCGTTGTTGTGTGTGAACGTGATGCCGGATTGTTTGGTGATGTCGGTGAACTTTGCAGTTGGCACTTCAGCTTGCGGGCGGGCAGGGGAAACGGGTGCGTTGAGTTGGGTGACCTGTGGCGCTGCTGCGGCGGGTTTGCGTTTGAGATAAAGAACTGTGCCGCCGAACAAGGCGGCAACGATCACCAGAATAAGGAGCGACCAGCGAATTGCTTTGCCGATGATACGGTCGTCGGTGTGGACTAACTCCTCGTTGTCGTCAGGTGTGGGTGGATTGTTTTGCATAAGTTATCGGGTGGTTGAGATGGTTTTTGTGATG
>JANPGI010000067.1:0-4315 GCA_031423875.1 Verrucomicrobiota bacterium
TCGAAGCGCACGGCGTTGAGCATGGCGGTGTCGAACGGATTGCTCACCGCGACCTGCACGATGCCGTCTTTGAGAGCGGTGGGCAGAACACTGTATTGGAAGGCGACCTTGGTGGAGATTTTCAGGCGCACCTCGTTTTCGGGCGCGAGCTTGGTGAGATCGAGAAACGGCCAGTTCAGTCCAGCAGCGAGACGTTGGAGAAAAGTATCCTCCGGCAAACCGAGTTCACGGGCGAGAAACGAGAGGAAGGAGTCTTGCGATCCATTTTCCACGGCGACGCGCCAAGCCTTTTGCACCTCCTCATATTGGTCGGGCATCACTCCGAGGACGGAGGCAAACAGGATTTTGACAGAGTTAAACGCCATGTGATTTAGTCGTCGTACGAAAGACTGAACGCCGGAGGCTAGAAAAAGTTGCGATGAGGGTCAAAGAATTAAACCTGCGGAGGGAAGATATTGTGGAAGTGATGTAAAAGTTTTTAACGCACCGCCGCAAAGCAACGATGTCGCAAGGGCTGAAACGGGGGCGTTTGGAAGTGCGGTCATTTTGGAGTGCGGTGAACTTGTCGCCGCACTCCACATTTCCCCGGAGCGCTACCATCGAACAGCCATTCCGGTTACGCACCCGGCGCTTCCGGCGGCTTGGGATTTTGTGCGCCTTCCTGCGGTGGTGCGAGAATCACTGGCACGGGATAACGGATCTTCATCACATCGTCCACGAGCACTTCCACGTAATACGTGCCCGGCGTCTTGAACTCCACTTGGCCGAACAGCGTGACGTTGGTGGCGTGATACGCGGCGTCTTGCAACGCGAACTTCACTTCACCCTTACGCAAGACGGTGGTTTGATCCGGTGCGATGAGCCGCACGCTCTCGGTGAATTTTCCGATACCCGCCGTCCAGCGGTTGAAGATGCTGAGTTTGTAGGCTGTCACGGGCAATTGCGGCACGCGGATGAAATTGATCACGCCGATGATCATGAAGTTGCCGTTGGCTTCCTGCCGGATTTCCTCGCACATCAGCGAGCATTGCAGGTCGGGGAGAATTCGTGTGGGGGTCATAATCTTGGGTTGGTTGGAAATTTATTTCGTCGCCGCTTCCGCAGCGCGCACGGTGTTCTGCATCAGCATCGCAATCGTCATCGGTCCGACACCGCCGGGATTCGGCGTGATCTTTCCGGCGATGGGTTGAACTTCCGCGAATGCCACATCTCCCACGAGCTTCGTGCCCGTCTTGGATGTCGCATCGGGAACGCGGTTCACGCCCACGTCCATGATGACCGCGCCGGGCTTCACCATGTCTGCTTTCAAAAATTCTGGAACTCCCATTGCGGCAACAATGATGTCTGCGCGGAGGCAATGCGCCTTGATGTCGCGCGTGGCGGAGTGACAGATCGTGACGGTGGCATTTGCGGTGCGACCTTTCTGACAGAGCATCGCCGCCATCGGTTTGCCGACGATGTTGCCCCGTCCGAGTACCACGACTTCTGCGCCGTCGGTCTTCACGCCGGAGCGGACGAGCAACTCCACGACACCGGCAGGTGTGCAAGGTCTGAACCCGGTTTCATCGCCGAGCATCAACTTGCCCACGTTCACAGGATGAAACCCATCCACATCTTTCGTCGGCAGCACGGTGGCATAGACGATTTCCTGGCGGATGTGTTTGGGCAGGGGAGCTTGAACAAGGATGCCGTGAACGCACGGATCGGCATTAAGCTTCGCCAACAGTGCGAGCAACTCGGCTTCGGAAGTTTTCTCCGCGAGAACGTGCGTTTCGGAAATGATGCCGAGTTCGGCGCAAGCCTTCTCCTTGCGCCCGACGTACACCTTGGACGCGGGGTCTTCGCCAACGCGCACGAACGCAAGTCCCGGCTGGATACCGCAAGTTTTGAGTGCGGCGATGCGTTGCGTGAGTTCGGCCTGTATCTGCGCCGCGATGAGCCGACCGTCAATGAGGTTCGCCACCGACATTATTCGGTGACGACGTAAATCTTTTGGATCGTGAGAACGGGAGTGTTGATCCAACGCTCGTCCAGACCTTCCTGTCCGCTCACGATGATATGGCGGCCATAGTAGCGGCTGATGTCCAACACGGCAGTGGGTGTGTAGAGATAGTTGATGAGCTTGTTGTTCTCTTTGGCGTAAAGGGCGAACTCTGTCGGAGCTTGGATGCTCACGCTGCGGCGGACGATGCCTTCGTGCGACACGGTGCGCGGGACGAGGACTTCCTCGATGACTGCGGGAGGAGGAGTCGCGCCGGTTACGTCTTGCACAACAGTCGGGTTCGGCTCGGCATTCGCATTCGTGTTCCCAACATCCGTTGTGTTGGCGGCGACAAGCGGCTCGTTTGTCACTGTCGAAGTGGTCGGCTCAGGCGGCTGAATGGTGACGATTGGCGACACAGCTTCCGGGCCGCCGGGTGCTTGTTGGATGAACATCGCCGCCACAAACGCAAACGCGCTCGCAGGAGCTTCGATCTCTGTCCAACTACCCTTCGTGGAAATCTCTTTCACAGCCGCGCCCTGTTCGAGCGTGCCGACGATGCTGTAATTTTCACCAGCACCGGAGCGCACATTGAGCTTCTTGGGCTTCACAGTTTTGTCGGCATTGAGATAGGAGCTATGCACCCAGACGTGGGCACTGGCGGGATAAGCGATCTTCGCCCAATTGGATGGCTCGCCCGCTTTCGGCTTGGAGAGAATGACCTGCTCGATCACGGTCACGTTATCGCCGTTCTGCAACTTGGTGACGACTTCGCCCTTGAAGCTGGCCTTGCCGCGCACGTTCACGTTCTTGCCGGTGATCGTTGCCGTGCCGGGCATCAACACCACAGGCTTCTCAGCGATCGTCGCCGGAGCGGCGGGCTTCGCAGCGGAAGCTTTCGCTTTCTTGGCGGGCTTTTCAGCGGGTGCGGTCTTGGCCGCGTCCAGTTGTCCATCAGCGCGGGCGACCAGCACCACGGCCAACATCATCATACCAAAAATCATCAATGCGTTCTTTTTCATAGCTTAGGAAGTAAAGTTTTAATCTCTGTCGGTGTCAATGTCC
Organism: Verrucomicrobiota bacterium; assembly: GCA_031423875.1. GTDB lineage: Bacteria > Verrucomicrobiota > Verrucomicrobiia > Limisphaerales > JADLHS01 > JADLHS01. Next base: position 3,047 of record JANPGI010000067.1, read on the forward strand.
GCCACTTGCCGGGTTTCAATTCGGCCAGTTTCACTTTGCCGATCTGCGTCCGCACCAAACGACGAACCAGAAAACCCTGTGATTCAAACAACCGCCTCACCTCGCGATTTTTTCCCTCGGCGAGTTCCAGCTCCACCACGCTCTCAGACTTCGTCGCCGTCAACAACCATGCGCGTTCAGCCTTGAGCTTCTCGCCGTTGTGGAAAATCCCGTTCGTAAAACGCCCCAACACATCGCCATCCACCTTGCCCTCGACCGTCACCACATAACGCTTGCGAACTCCGTAACGCGGATGCGTCAATTTCAGCGCGAAGTCTCCATCATTGGTCAGGAAAAGCAATCCTTCGCTCGCGAAGTCCAGTCGCCCGACCGAATTAACGATCTGCCACTCTTTCGGCAACAGTTCGTACACCGTCATACGATCATGCTCGTCCGCTTTGGAACAAACACAGCCCCGAGGTTTGTTCAACGCCACGTAAAACTTTTTGTGCGCTTGGACGGGTTTGCCGTCCACCGTCACCTCGTCGTGCGTGGAATCCATTTTTGACCCGAGCACGCGCACCGTCGAACCGTTCACCTTCACGCGACCTTCGAGGATGATCTGCTCTGCCGCGCGGCGAGATGCCACGCCTGCATCGGCCAGAAATTTTTGGAGTCGTATCACGGCAAAGCCAACACACGAAAAGCCGCCCTACGACGGGTGAACAGTTGAACCGCTCAAACACCAATCGTAGGCCGCCAATCGCAAATGCCTCAGGCGTCGGGCTTGGTCTTGCGGAGGCCGGTGATGCGGTCGCCGTCTTTCCATTGACCCCGTTTTTTGAGGACTTCGATGCGCTCAAAGCGTTTCATGACGTTGCGCTTTCCACCAAGGGTGGAAGCGGCGCGGAGGCTGCGGTGCTGTGACATAAATTTGTATCGGTTAAAGTTTCATCCGCTTCGGCAAAAAGCGGACGCAGGTTATATCAGCCCCCAAGCCGTCTGCCAATGGCTAATTTGGGTTGATTCTAGGTAGTGCAAGGTCTGCTTGAAAAACAGCGTGACAAAAGTTCGTGTGGGCGGATAGGATTTAGTCGTCTTATGTGGCGTGTTCGTCTATCGGCTAGGACATGGCCTTCTCAAGGCTGAAAGACGGGTTCGATTCCCGTACGCGCTACCAAAACAAGAACTGATCCGGCTGGAAGGGTGGCTGAGTGGTTGAAGGCACCTGACTCGAAATCAGACGTAGTCGCAAGGCTACCGGGGGTTCAAATCCCTCCCCTTCCGCCA
>JANPGI010000068.1:0-2162 GCA_031423875.1 Verrucomicrobiota bacterium
AACATCAATTGGATGCACGCCCGCCAGGCGCTCTTCGAAAGCGAAGCCTTCGGCGACGACATCAAGAAGATCGTCCCGATCATCAACCCGAACGGCTCGGACTCCTCGATGTTCGACAACACGCTCGAGCTCCTGGTGCTCGCCGGCCGTCCGCTCTCGCACGCGATGATGATGATGATCCCCGAACCGTGGTCCAACCACGAGTCGATGGATCCCGATCGCCGCGCGTTCTACCAATATCATTCCTGCTTGATGGAGCCGTGGGACGGCCCGGCTGCCGTCGCGTTCACGGATGGTTTCCGCATCGGTGCTTGCTTGGATCGTAACGGTCTGCGCCCCTCGCGTTATTACGTGACGAAGGACGACATGGTAATCATGGCGTCGGAAGCGGGTGTTTTGCCCATCGCGCCGGAACGTGTGTTGCACAAAGGTCGTTTGCAACCGGGGCGCATGTTCCTCGTGGACACGATCGAGGGCCGCATCGTCGCGGACGAAGAGCTCAAAAAGAAATACGCGAGCGCGCATCCGTATCAGAAATGGTTGGATGAGCATCATGTGTTGCTCAAAGATCTGCCTGAGCCGCCCGAAGGCACGGACATCGAACACCGCAAAATTTTGCAGCGGCAGCAGGCGTTCGGTTACACGTTTGAGGACTTGCGTTTCATCGTCGGCCCTTCAGCACGCGATGGCGTTCAACCGCTCGGTTCGATGGGCACGGACACGCCGCTCGCGGTGCTCTCGCAGAAACCGCAACTGCTCTATAATTATTTCAAGCAACTGTTCGCGCAGGTGACGAACCCGCCGATTGATCCGATCCGCGAAGAGATCGTGACCTCGACGGAAACGATGGTCGGGGCGCGTGGTGGTTTGCTGAATCCTTCGCCGGAAAGTTGCGCGTTGATCAAGCTGGAACATCCGCTGTTGACCGATGAAGAGTTGGGAAAATTACGGCATGTGAACCGCAAAGGTTTTCAGGCAGCGACACTTTCAATTCTATTCCCGGTCAAGGAAGGCGTGAAGGGGCTTGAAACCGCGATGCAAACATTGTTTGCCGCTGCGGACAAAGCCATCGGCAGTGGAGCGACTATTTTGATCCTGTCGGATCGCGGTGTTTCTCCTGAACAAGCACCCATCCCGGCGTTGTTGGCTGTGGCGGGATTGCATCATCACCTGATTCGCATGGGCACGCGTTCGCGCTGCGGTTTGGTTTTGGAATCCGGCGAGCCGCGTGAGGTGCATCATTTTGCTTTGCTCATCAGCTACGGCGCGAGCGCAATCAATCCGTATCTCGCGTATGACACGATTGATGATCTCATCGCCGAGAAGATGTTGGAGAACACCGACCACAAGAAGGCGATCAAACAATTCATCAAGGCTTCGATCAAAGGCGTCGTCAAAACGATGGCTAAGATGGGAATCTCAACCGTGCAAAGCTATCGCGGCGCGCAGATTTTTGAGGCGGTCGGTATCAACAGCGATGTGGTGAACAAGTATTTCACCGGCACAGCTTCGCGCATTCAGGGCATTGGCATCGAAGTCATCGCCGAGGAAGCACTCGCGCGGCATCGTCGCGCATTTCCGCCAGCATCGGTCAATCCTGAACTCGAAGCGGGCGGCCAATATCAATGGCGTGATGGTGGCGAACAGCATCTGTTCAATCCGCAGACGATCCACAAACTCCAGATTGCTTGCCGCCTCAACAGCGAGAAAGTTTATCGCGAGTATGCCGACTTGTTGAACGACCGCGCCAAGACACTTTGCACGTTGCGCGGTTTGCTCGATTTCAAGTTTGTCGAGAACGCGATTCCGCTCGAAGAAGTTGAATCCGTAGAAAACATCGTGAAGCGTTTCAAGACAGGCGCGATGAGTTATGGCTCGATCTCGAAGGAAGCGCACGAAGCGCTTGCAGTTGCCATGAATCGCCTCGGCGGACGCAGCAACACGGGCGAAGGCGGCGAAGACCCGGCGCGCTACGTCCTCGAAGCGAACGGCGACTCGAAGAACTCCGCGATCAAGCAAGTCGCGAGCGGGCGCTTTGGTGTGACGAGCAATTACCTCGTCAACGCGAAGGAAATCCAGATCAAGATGGCGCAGGGCGCGAAGCCCGGCGAAGGCGGCGAGTTGCCCGGCAAGAAAGTTTTCCCGGACATCGCCAAGACTCG
>JANPGI010000069.1:0-3639 GCA_031423875.1 Verrucomicrobiota bacterium
GACTCTGGATCATTCCGCGCACCTTCGCAGTCACGACGCTGTGTGAGCGGAAGGTCGGCGACGCCGTGAATCTCGAAGCTGACCTATTGGGAAAATATGCCGAGAAGTTTATCTCGGCGAAGCGACGACGTTAATGGCGGATGTTCGACTTTTTCCCATACCAATTTCCAATCCCTGTTCCATCCATTAGCGTCGAATAAGCCCCCCGGAATAGCGAAAGGGCCAGACTTTCGCCTAGCCCTTTAACCTGAGAACAAATCAAGATTACTCGCTCAAGATTCAAAGTTGTTTTTCAGCGGCGCTGCAGTTTTACGCCTTACAACACACACGGTAACATTCTGCAAATTCCCGTCCAACAACGCTGTCATCATACAACAGGTTCGTTATACCAACAGTCCCCATTAGTGGGGACAGCGTCCCCCGTGGGGGACAAGTCTGCATGAAACCATTGATTCTATTGTGTAAAATCAACGTCTTAGCGCTTTGGCCACAGCCTCAGTCCGGGTGCGGACGTGGAGTTTTTCGTAGATGCGGCGGATGTAGGTGCGGACGGTCTCGAAGCTGATGCCGAGTTTGTCGGAAATCTCCTTGTACATGAAACCCTGGCTGAGGAGGTTCAGGACTTCCTGTTCGCGGGGGGAAAGTTCTGCGTCAGGTTCGGATGGAGCGGCGGCGGGTCTGGATTGAAAGGATTGAACTACCTTCCGCGCGATGTGCGTGGACATCGGGGATCCACCATTCAGTACGTCGCGAACGGCATCAAGAATCTCCGCGCTCTTGGAACGCTTTAGCAGATACCCAGCGGCACCGGCGGCGAGAGAATTAAAAATGTTTTCCGTGTCCTCGTAAGCCGTGAGCATCACCACTTGGGTGTTTGGCAGAATCTGTTTCAGTTTACGTACGCACTCCACTCCGTTGATGCCGGGCAGATTGATGTCCATCAACACGACATCGGGTTTCTCCTTCGGGATGGCTTCGAGTCCGGCTTCTGCGCTCGGATGTTGACCGAGACATTCAAAGCCCTCGGAGCGTGAGATCATCTTTGCAAGCGTGGTCCGCAACTGTTCGTTGTCTTCGACGATTGAAACTTTGATGGCCATGTGGTGTCAGCGTTTAGTGATGGGCGATGTCAGGCGCACGATGGTGCCGCGCTCTGCGCCGGGCTTCATCACGAATGTGCCGCCGACATCTTCCATGCGCTTGCGCATGTTGCGCAATCCATTTCTGCCGGTCTTCTTGGCGGCATCGCCCGGGCCTTTGCCGTCGTCTTCGATCTCGATAGTGAACTTGTTGGTGTCCAATCGCAGGCGGATTTTCACTTCCGTCGCCTTCGCATGTTTGACCACGTTGTTGACCGATTCCTTGAACGCAAGGAAGACATTGTGTCGCAAGTCCGGCGCGATGTTCGCTTCAGGCAACTGCGCTGGCACATCCAGCCGATAGCGCAAATCCGCCAGCGCGAGATAATCCTGCGCGTATTTGCAGGCGTAAGTCACCAGACCTTCGAGCGTGTCGTTGGAGGGATTCGCCGCCCAGACGATTTCGTCCAGCGCGGTGGAAGTATCTCTCGCAGTCTTGGAAATCTGCTGCGCGTGCGACGCGATCTCCTCCGGCAGATTCTTGTCCACCTCCACCATCTCGCCGAGTAACGCCACCTGTGTAAGGTTCGCGCCGAGTTGATCATGTAGATCGCGTGCTATGCGCGAGCGCTCCTTTTCCAACGCCTCCTGCTGTCGCATCAACGCCAGTTGCCGCTGAAGTTTTTGCGTGGAGATGAAATACACGATGCCGATGATGCTGCCGGTCAACGTCAGCACCGCGATGGTCTGAAACCACCACGTATTCCAGAACGGTGGCAGCACCTCGATGTTCACAACCGCCGGATGCGCTGTCCAAACACCATCTTCGTTGCAGGCTTTGACGAGGAAGCGATACCGTCCGTGTTTCAACTTGGTGAACTGCGCCGTGCGTACGTCTGTCTCCATCCACTTAGTTTGCACGCCTTCGAGTTGGTATTTGAATCGCGCGCGATCCGAGGAGGCTAGATTCAAACTCGTGAATCGAAACTCCAACAACTCACCGCTCGCAGGGATCACGATGTCGTCGCTCCATTTCACTTGGAACGGATTTGTGCCCTGCGATTCACCGTCCACCAGCACGGATTCGATGTGGACGAGCGGCGGATTTGTGTTGAACGACAGTTGCGCTGGGTTCACTGCCACCAACCCGCGCGTCGTTGGAAACCAAAGCCGCCCATCGCTCGTCCGACACGCCGCCGGTTGCGAACCCGACGTGCATTCCTTGGTGAGCAAGCCGTCTGCCTTGCCGAACGTTCTGACGTGAATGGAATTTGTCCGCGCCTCAGCTCGCGTTCCGGCAAAAACATTCAACGTTCGTTTCTCTACGCGCATCAGGCCTTCGTTTGATCCGATCCACAGCGAACCAAGTCCGTCCTCGATGAGGTACGTGATGCTGTTGCCCGCCAGACCTTCCCGCCGAGTGAACCGAGTCCATGCCCCATCGTGAAATCTTCCCAAGCCGCCGCCGGAAGTTCCCACCCACAAAACGCCATCCGCATCGGCTAATAAAGCCGTGACTGAATCGCTCGGCAAACCGCCCGGTGATTGATGGACTTGAGTGAACGCGCCGTTTTGAAAACGCGCCAGCCCACCGCCGTCCGTCCCGATCCACAAAATTCCCTGCGCGTCTTCCGCAATCGCTCGAACCGCGTTTCCCGGCAAGCCATCGCGTTTGGAAAAAGATTGCCATGCTTTTCCATCCCAACGCGCCAGCCCGTTTTCCGCGCCGACCCAGAGATTCGTCGCGCGATCTTCAAACAAAGCCGAGACCCACAATTCCTTCGTGCCGGGCACGAATTGAAAATTTTCTCCAGTGCGTCGGAACAATCCTCCATTGTTGATGCCGCCTGCCCAGACCGTTTGATGCTTGTCCACCAGCACCGCGCGCATAAAAGGATTGTCCAAACCCTGCGCTGGCCCGAACCGTTTTGAAACATCACCCTTCGAGTATCCCACCGCATCCGTGTTGACCGTGTCGCCGTTCAACCCGATCCACAGCCCGCCGCTGGCATCTTCCGAAACCGACTGCACTGTTTTACCAATCGTGTCGGGATGCAGCGTGAACATCGAAGCGCGCACACGATTCAACCCGCCGCCGTTCGTTCCCACCCACAGCCAACCCTCGTCATCCACCCAGAGCGACAACACGCCGTTGTGATTCAGATCGGGACTCGCGATGCGCGTCACGCTTCCGTCGCGACCGTAACGGAACACTCCATCGCCATGAGTTCCTACGAACAGATTTCCCGCCGCATCTTCACATACAGCCTGTACCGGAGTGTTTGTTTGAATCCATTGATACGCCCACAAATCGCGAACCGCACCTCTTGCATCCACTTTTGCGATGCGGCCTTCAGAAAATCTCCAGCAACCTCCTTCGCGTCCTGCTGTCATGAAATCCAACTTCCCCGGAAGATTCATCCGTTGCAATTGCAGGGTAAATTTTTTTGCGCGGATATCCGACGCCACGCGCGAAAACGTGCCCGGTGCGCCCGGTGTGCCCGGCGTCCCGATCCAAACCTCGCCAGACTTTTCCGACGCGACCCATCGGCAACCTCCG
>JANPGI010000070.1:0-4459 GCA_031423875.1 Verrucomicrobiota bacterium
GCCCGAACTCGTGGCGCTCATACCCGGTCTTCGTGCGGAAAAAGTCACAAGTGTTCAGTTCACGCCTGCTGGCCAGTTGGAGATCCGAGCTATTCGCACCAATGGCACTTGGCGGCTCACCAAACCCATCAGCTATCCCGCACAGGCTGCGAGCATCGAAGCCTTGATCGGAGCTTTGGAAAAATTAGCTCCAGCTCATACCATCTCCGGTGCAGAAGTCCGGCAGCGGAAAAACTCGGACGCAGAATTCGGTTTCGATGCGCGCACCACGCTCACGTTGATGATCGGCGAGGAGAGCCGGCAGTTGCGCATCGGATCGCGCACGGCGCACGGTGATCAACTTTATGTCCAGGTCGTCGGTTCGGATGGCGTCGCTGTGGTGGACGCGCAGTTGCTGAAATTTCTTCCGGCAAGGATGGACGAGTGGCGCGACACGGGTCTGGTGGACCTGCGCGGCATGATCTTCGATCGCATCATCGTCTCGAACGCCACCGCCGTGATCGAACTTCAACGGGACGCCACCAATCTTCTCTGGCGGCTCGTGCGTCCGATGGCGGCTCGTGCGGATAATTTCCGGCTTGCTGATTCGATACAAAAACTTCATGGCACGCGCGTGAAAGGTTTCGTGTCGGACGATCCCAAGAGCGACAGCGAAGGCTTTGGTTTCCAGAACGCCGAATTGGAACTCACGCTCGCGAGCGGAACGAACAGTCTGGCAGGACTGCAATTCGGCAAAAGCCCCACGAACGATTCAACGCTGGTGTTCGCGCGGCGCGCGGGCTTTGATGCCGTCGTCACCGTGGAGCGTCAGGCGATTGAGCCGTGGCTCGCTGCGGTGAATCAATTCCGAGATCCACATCTCGTCACGCTGTTGACGCCAGCAGCGGAGATCGAGGTGCGCGACAAAGAATCCTTCGTGCTGCAACGCACTGCCACGAACGCTTGGCGGATCGTGGATTCGGACATGCCGGTGGACCCGGATTTCGTGCGGGAGTTGATATTGACGCTGACGACGGGCCGCATCGTGCAATACAAGGATTCGATCACCGAAGCGGATTTGCCGAAGTACGGCCTCGCGAAACCAGTAAGGCAGATCGTCCTCCGATCCACACCAAGCAAGGCAGAGGCGAGTGCAACGAATGGCGTGCTGGCGGAACTTTCCTTCGGTGTGGTGAACGATGATACCAACGTGAATGTTTTCGTGCGTCGCTCGGACGAGAATTCCGTGTACGCCATCGGCATCGAGGATTACGCGCGGCTCGCCGTCTCTGCGTGGCATTTGCGTCAGCGTGCGGTCTGGAGATTTCATGAAAGCGACGTCGCGCGTGTGACTGTTCAACAAGGTGCGTTGAAAACTGCGCTTCGGCACACCGGAACGAATGCGTGGGCGTTTGAGTCTGGATCGCAAGGCGTCATCAACGTCGGCGCCGTGGAGGAAACGATGCATCGGTTTGGTTTGGTGGACGCGAGCGCGTGGGTGGGTCGTGGCGATGAGGATGGGGCGTTGTACGGTTTTGGGGGAACAAACACGAACATGATCGTGAGCGTTGAATTGAAGAACGGCGCGAAACACGAAGTGGAATTTGGAGGCAAGTCGGCGGACAATTATCCCTACGCGAAAGTGATGATCGGCGGACTGCCGTGGTTCTTCGAGTTCCCGATCGTGGTTCACGAATACATCAAGTTCGCACTGCCGCTGCCTGTGGCGAAACCGTGATATGCCCGCACCGGCCAAGCGTAAAAACCGCTTCTGGCGCAAGTGCCGGATCTATTTTCGCCGCGCCCGCATCACAGTCTGGCTCGTCACGCTCGCCATCCTCGGCGCGCTGATCTATCTCAATCTGATCGGGCTTCCCGATTTCGTGAAACGGCCGATCATCACCAAGCTCCGTGAACGCGGCCTGATGCTGGACTTCTCTGAGCTGCGGCTGCACTGGTCGCGCGGATTTGTGGCATCGCAGGTGAAGTTCGGCTCGATGGATTCTCCCGCTGTCCCGCATCTGACTGCCGGCGAGGTGGAGTTCCACTTTCACATGCGCTCTCTGCTCGCGGGAAAAATTCAGGTGGATTCCATCACGCTACGCGAAGGGAAACTCAATTGGACACTCACGTTGACCAACGCTCCAGATCGCACGCTGACCATCGAGAAGATCGAATCGCGCCTGCGATTGCTGCCGAATGACGCTTGGATGCTGGACGATCTGCGCGGGCAATTTGGCGGCGCCAACTTTTTCATGAGCGCGAGCTTGTTGAATGCGTCTGCGGTGAAGGAGTGGAAGTTCGGCGCAGACGACGCCTCTGTGGATGCGACGCGATGGCCGAGGCGTTTGCGGAAACTGGCTGAAGTGATGGAGCAGGTCAAATTCAGTTCACCGCCGGAACTGAGACTTGTGGTCAACGGCAACGCGCGCGACCTCGGAAGTTTTGACGCGCACTTCGCTCTCAAAGCGAACGACGCAGACACCGCTTGGGGGCAGGCGTCACAGGTGTTGCTCAAGGCGCAGGTTTTTCCGTCAGCGACCAATGAGTTGTCCCGCGCGGAAATCAGTTTACAGGCGGCGAGGGCGGAAACGCAGTGGGCGAGCACGACGAATCTGGAAGTGAAGTTGCGGCTGGTCACATCCGTCACCGCGCCGGAACTGGTGGAAGTGGCGGGGACAATCAGCGCAAAACGCGTGCTCACGCCGTGGGGCAGCCTGGGCGCGACGCACGCGAAAGCGACATGGGTTCAAAGCCTGACAAACCCGATCCCTGAATCCGCCGATGTGGAGTTACACACGGATTCCATCGTGACACTGCTGGCGCGCGCGGCGCAGATTGACCTGTCAGCGACCTTGACGACTGTCACGAACCCAATCGCATCGGACGACAGCCTTGGTTTCTGGAATCAACTATTGCCGTACGCAACCCGCTGGACTGTGAATGCCGGTGCGTTGAAGACGCCGAGTCTGCAAGCGGAGAAGATTTCATTTGAAGGCGACTGGACTGCGCCGGAGTTGAACATCACAACGTTGAAAGCATCTCTCTTTGGCGGCGAGCTGGATGCGAGGGCAAAGCTGGATATCGTTTCGCGCGATGGGTCGTTCGAGGCGGCGACGGATTTCGATCTGCAAAAACTCGCGCCATTCCTCACCGAGAAAAGCCGCGAATGGCTGGCGAAGTTTGCGTGGAATGAGCCGCCGCAGTTGAAAGCAGCAGGTGCGTTGGTGTTGCCTGCGTGGAACGCACCGGGTGTGGACTGGCAGAAAGTAGTGCGCCCCACGCTCAAGCTCGCTGGACAAGTCGCGATCACGAACGGCGGTTATCAAGGCATCCATCTGGACTGGGTAACGTCAGGTTTCAGTTATACGAACCTGACGTGGTGGATTCCGAATCTCCAAGCGGGCAGGCCCGAGGGTGGATTGGGATTAAGCCTCATCGCGAATGACGCCACGCGTCAATACTACTTCAAGATCCACAGCGCAATTGATCCCCGCGCGGTGTTGCCGCTGTTGGATGCAGGAGTGCGGCGCGGGTTTGATCTGTGTGAGTTTGGTGCGCCGCCAGTAGTGGACGGCGAGTTGTGGGGGCGTTGGTATGATCACGAGAGCGTCGGCTTCCGGGGAGGTGTGGCGTTGACGAACTTCGCGTTCCGGGGACAACACACGGATGCGATCGTGTCTGGATTGAACTACACGAATCTCGTGGTGGAGTGCATTGAGCCGCGCATCTGGCGCGGCACACAACACCTGTCGGCAGACGGCATCGTGGCGGATTTCAATTCGATGCGGACGTATTTCACGAATGGATTCAGCACGTTGGATCCGTCTGTGGTCGTGCAGGCGATCGGGCCAAAGGTGGCGCGCGTGATGGAGCCGTATCATTTCGGCCAACCGCCCACCGCACGCTTCTGGGGTTACACTTCGATGAACAATCCGCAGGACGCGGACGTGGTGTTCGAGGGAACGGGCCGGGATTTCGAGAGCCTGAAGTTCCGCGTGCCGGAGTTCAAAGCGCGCGTTCACTGGAAGGACACGTTTCTGTATGTGACGAACACATCCGGAACATTCTACGGCGGTCATGCGACGGGCTGGGCGCGATTTGTCTTTGATGAGAGCGATCACGCGACCTACGCCTTCTCTGTGGATGCGACGAACGCGAACCTGCACCAGCTTGTAGCCGATCTCACCGAACGCGACAACACACTCGACGGTTTGCTGAACTGTCTGCTCGTCGTGACGAACGCCAGCACGGACGACATCCGTTCATGGGATGGATTTGGTCGCGCGAATCTGCGTGATGGATTGCTGTGGGAGTTGCCGATCTTCGGCGCGCTGTCAAAACCCCTGAACTCGATCATACCGGGGGTTGGCAACAGCCGGTTCTCAGAAGCATCCGGCACATACAAGATCGAAAAGGGTGTCATCGAATCCAAAAATTTGGAGATGCGCTCTGCGGCGATGCGGCTGCAATACAGTGG
>JANPGI010000071.1:0-10289 GCA_031423875.1 Verrucomicrobiota bacterium
ACTCCGTGCGCGCTGTTCTCCGCCAGCCAGACGACGGCGCGCACGGAGTGACGCGCCCTACCATTTCAGTTCAATCCGATTTTTATGACGAATGCATTCATTGTTTTTGTCGCCAGTATTTTATTTTTTGCACAGACATTCACCCTGCGTGCTACTGAATCTGCGGACTGGCCTTCGTATCTGGGCGACAACGAGCGCAGCCATTACTCGTCGCTCAAACAGATCAACGCGAAGAACGTCAACCAACTCAAAGTCGCCTGGACGTATCAATCCGGCGGCGCGCGGCCTGACGGTCGCTCGCAGATTCAGTGTAATCCCATCATCGTTGATGGTGTGCTTTATGGCACTTCGCCGGAATTGGTTTTGTTCGCGCTCGATGCGGCAACCGGGAAAGAACTCTGGCGTTATAGTCCGCTTGCTGGCGGTGGTGATCATCAGGCTCTGGGCGTGAATCGTGGCTTGGTGTATTGGGCGGATGGCGATGACCGGCGCATCCTCTACACTGCGGGTTCAACTCTTCACGCCATCAACGCGCGTGATGGAAAATCTATTTCCTCGTTCGGCGATGGCGGGCGCGTGGACATCAAACAAGGTCTGGGCCGCGTCGCCAGCAGGCTCTACGTCGTAGCGACCACGCCGGGGATTGTCTTTCGCGATCTGCTCATCCTCGGCACGCGCGTGTCCGAAGGGCCTGGCCCATCCGCGCCCGGTCACATCCGCGCCTACGACATTCGCACCGGAAAAATGGCGTGGATTTTTCACACCATCCCACATCCCGGCGAGGTTGGTTACGAGACGTGGCCTCCTGATGCGTGGAAATATATCGGCGGTGCGAATTGCTGGGCGGGCATGGCGTTGGATGAGAAGCGCGGCATCGTCTTTGTGCCCACTGGCTCGGCGGCGTTTGATTTCTGGGGCGGCAATCGCATCGGCCAAAACCTTTTCGCCAACTGCTTGCTCGCGCTGGACGCCGCCAGTGGCAAACGCCTCTGGCATTTTCAATTCGTCCACCACGATCTGTGGGATCGCGATCCGCCTGCGCCGCCAAATCTTCTGACTGTGAAACGCAATGGCAAATCCGTGGACGCCGTCGCGCAAGTAACCAAGTCCGGCCATGTCTTCGTGTTCAATCGCGAAACGGGCGAACCCTTGTTTCCCATCGAAGAACGCGCCGTGCCCATGTCCGATTTGCAAGGCGAAGCGGCCTGGCCAACCCAACCGATTCCGCTGAAACCCGCCCCCTTCGCGCGACAGCTATTTTCTGCCGATCAGATCACGGACATCTCCCCGGAGTCGCGCCAAGCCGTGTTGGAAAAATTTGTAAAGGTGCGACCACACACGCCCTTCATGCCACCGAGTCGCGAAGGAACGATCATCTTTCCTGGCTTCGACGGCGGCGCGGAATGGGGCGGCGCAGCTGTGGATCCGCGCGGCATTCTCTACGTCAACGCGAACGAGATGCCGTGGATTCTCACGATGGTGGAAACCAAACCCAAGGACGGGCCGGTGCTTTCCAGTGGTGAACAGATCTACGCCCAAATCTGCGCGGCGTGCCATGGGGTCAATCGCTCCGGCGATCCAGCGCGCGCGTTTCCGTCCTTGGAAAAGATCGCGGAGAAACTCAAGAAGCCGGACATCATCCAACTGTTGAACACCGGGAAAGGGATGATGCCGTCGGTTGCCTTTCTATCAGAGGAACAGAAGCAAGCCGTCGCTGGATTTTTGTTGGGTGAAACGCCCGCCAGTCGCGCGGGTGATCAACCGACGGTCAACAGCACCGACGTTTTGATCAACGAACCCTATTCCCACACCGGCTATAATCGCTGGGTGGATACCAACGGTTATCCCGCCGTCAAACCGCCTTGGGGCACGCTCAATGCCATTGATCTCAATACCGGCGAATACGTCTGGCGCACGCCGCTCGGCGAGTTTCCTGAACTGACCGCGCGCGGCATTCCGCCGACGGGCACGGAGAATTATGGCGGGCCGGTTGCGACTGCTGGCGGAATCATCTTCATCGCCGCGTCCAAGGACGAAATGTTCCGCGCCTTCGATCAGCGCACCGGCAAAGTCTTGTGGCAAACGAAACTGCCCGCTGCTGGTTACGCCACGCCATCCACCTACATGATCAACGGGCAACAATTCATCGTCATTGCGTGCGGCGGCGGCAAGAGCGGGACGAAGAGCGGCGATTCGTATGTGGCTTTCGCGCTGCCGAAGGATTGATGCTCAGACGGAGCGCGAGCGGTCCCTCGCTCGCAGCACGCCGCCATGTGGGAAGACGTGGAATAATCCGAACACTCCCCTCCCCATCCACGCGCTGCGGACGAGGGACCGTCCGCGCTCCTCCAAAGTCCCCGGACGGCGAGCGGTCCCCCGCTCGCAGCGCGTCGCCATGTAGGAAGACGTGGAATAATCCGAACACGCCCCGCCCCATCCACGCGCTGCGGACGAGGGACCGTCCGCGCTCCGCCGAAGTCCCCGGACGGCGAGCGGTCCCTCGCTCGCAGCGCGTCGCCAGACAGTAAGACGTGGGATAATCCAAACACGCCTCTCCCCATCCATCCGCTGCGGACGAGGGACCGTCCGCGCTCCGGGAATTTCGCACCACAATCTTGCCTTGAAGGAAAAATCCCGGCTCAATCATCGCCATGAGCCAGCCTCCCAAGCCACGTCGCTCCGACCTGCCGCATAATCCGGGCGTGCGCGAACTGATCGCTGGCAAGCGCCAATGGACTTCGCCGCAAGCCCAACAACAAGCGGAAGCAAAACGGGGTTTTCGCGGCTGGCATGAGCGGGGTTATCTGCCGCATCGCGATGAGCCGGGACTGATTCAGTTTGTTTCGTTTCATCTGGCCGATTCCTATCCGACCGCGTTGCGCGCAGAATAGGAAGCGTTGCTGCAAGTGGAGGATGACTTGGAACGACACCAGCAACTGGAAGCCTACCTCGACAAAGGCCGGGGCGTTTGTCATCTCCGCAACTCGGAAATCGCCGCGCTGGTGGACAGCGCATTTCGGTTTTATCACGGCAAGCACTACGACTTGCCGGCCTGGGTGGTGATGCCAAATCATGTCCATGCATTGTTCCAGGTGGGCGAAACGCCTTTGGGCAAGATCGTGAAGCAGTTCAAGGAATACACGGCGCGGGAAGCGAACAAGTTGCTCAAGCGACGCGGACAATTCTGGGCGGATGATTGCTGGGACACTTACATGCGCGATGCCGAACATGAATTGAAAACGCGGCGCTACATCGAAAGCAATCCGGTCAAAGCGGGATTGGTTCAGATCGCGAAAGACTGGCCGTGGAGCAGCGCGCGTTTCGCGATGAGAACGAAGTGCTGCACCTCTGACGGAGCGCGAGCGGCCCCTCGCTCGCAGCGCGCCGCCAGTCAGGGAGCCGTGGGATAATCCGAACGCGCCTTTCCCTATTCACCCGCTGCGGACGGGGACCGTCCGCGCTCCGCAGAAGAAATCTTTCTAGGCACGGCTGCGTGGTTTGACTACAACACGCGCACACATTTACACATGAAGAAACTCACAGGAAACTTTGTCTGGTTGCTTGTCGCGCTGCTCGGTGCATGGGCTTACTTCACCATCGCGATGCATCGTGGCGAACACATCAACTCGGTGTTCATTCTCATCGCGGCGATTTGCACCTACGTCATCGGCTACCGGTTTTACTCGAAGTGGATCGCGGCAAAGGTGCTGATGCTGAATGACCGTCGCGCCACGCCGTGCGAAGTGAATGACGACGGAAAGGATTTCGTGAAGACGAACAAGTGGATCGTGTTCGGGCATCACTTCGCGGCGATCTCTGGGCCGGGGCCGCTCGTGGGGCCGGTGTTGGCGGCGCAGTTTGGTTATTTGCCGGGGACGTTGTGGATTCTCATTGGCGTGGTGCTGGGTGGCGCGGTGCAGGATTTCGTCATTCTGTTCGCTTCGATGCGGCGCAACGGAAAGTCGCTCGGTCAGATGGTGAAAGAGGAGTTGAACACCACCGCTGGAGTGATCGCGACGGTGGCAATTCTCGCCATCATGGTGATTCTGCTCGCGGTGCTGGCGCTGGTGGTGGTAAAGGCGCTGGCAGAAAGTCCGTGGGGCGTGTTCACCGTGGCGGCGACGATCCCTATCGCGATGTTCATGGGCGGCTACATGCGATTCTGGCGCATCGGCAAAGTGATGGAGGCGTCGGCCATCGGTGTGGTGTTGCTGTTGCTGGCGGTGTGGGGTGGGAAGCTGGTTTATGGGAACGAGTATTGGTCACAGGTCTTTTTGTTGAAGGACATTTCCTTGGCGTGGGCGATCATCGGCTACGGTTTGGCGGCAAGTGTTCTTCCTGTGTGGTTGTTGCTCGCGCCGCGCGATTACCTCAGCACGTTCATGAAGCTGGGGACAATTTTCGCGCTGGCGGTGGGAATCTTTCTCGTGCTGCCGGATTTGCAGATGCCAGCGATCACAAAGTTCGTGGACGGCTCAGGCTTGGTCGTGGCGGGGAAGCTGTTTCCGTTCTGCTTCATCACGATTGCGTGTGGGGCGATCTCCGGTTTTCACACATTGATCGCCAGCGGCACGACGCCGAAGATCATTACGCGGGAGAGTTACGCGCGGCCCATCGGCTACGGCGCAATGTGTCTCGAATCGCTCGTGGCAATCATGGCAATCATCGCCGCTTGCACGATGGATCCGGGTGTCTATCTCGCCATGAATGTGAAGGGGGAAGCCGCTGCCACTGCTGCGAAAGTCACTGCGCTTGGTTTTCCAGTCACGGTGGAACATATGAACGCGCTCGCGAACGATGTCGGCGAACACACGCTCTTTGGTCGCACTGGTGGCGCGGCGACGTTGGCGGTGGGCATGGCACAAATTTTCTCCAAAGTCGTCGGCAATAAGTGGCTCGATCTCTGGTATCACTTCGCGATCATGTTCGAGGCCTTGTTCATCCTGACAACGCTCGACGCTGGGACGCGCGTGGGCCGTTACATCCTCCAAGATTTCCTCGGCAACCTCTGGAAACCACTGGGCGACACCAAAGCTGTCGGTGCAAACGTGCTGGCGAGCGGATTGATGGTGGCGGGTTGGGGCGTGTTTTTGATCCAGGGTGTGCTTGATCCGTTAGGTGGAATCAATTCCCTCTGGCCACTGTTCGGTATCGCGAACCAGATGCTTGCGACCATCGCGCTGTGCCTGGCGACTACGATCCTTCTCAAGATGGCACTCAAGGAGGAGTCGAAGGGCGAGGGGCGAGGGGCGAGAGCAGGGAAGCCTGCGCTGGCGATCATCACAATCGTGCCGCTCGTGTGGTTGTTGTCCGTGACGTTCACGGCGGGGATTCAGAAGGTGTGGCATTCCGATCCGAGGATTGGATTCATTTCCGGCGCAGCAGCGGCGCAGGAGAAGAGGGAGATCATTCGTTCAGCACTAGCGAACTTTTCCGAGGCTGAACTCGCGATCAAAGTTAAGGAAGCTGCTGTTTTGTCCAAGCAAGTCTTCAACCTTCGACTCGATGCGTTCGTGGCCATCGCCTTCCTCGTGCTCGTTTCCATAATCATTGCGATGAGTGTTTGGGAATGGATCAGTTTGTTATCCCGCCGCAAACCAGCAGTCCTGCACGAGTCTGAACCCGTCTGGCTTCCAGATTACGCCGTGACAGAAGGCGGTCGCAAGCTGGGCGGCGCGGCAGGCGCGGCGACATTGGCCGTGGCATTGGCGAAAGAATTTTCCGGCGAAACTCAACTGGAACGTGCGCATCAGCAAGCGGCGGTGTGCGATTGCAGTCACGCACATCAAGCGTCGAAGTCGGACGCGCAGATTTACGTGGAGACGACGGAGAATCGGTTCACAGGCGTGCGGCGGTGTTGCTGAGACGACCTAAGCAATGTCCGTGTTTTTTCGTCGGAGTTTTTTTGTCTGTGGTCTTGCCACATTCATATCGAGTGCTACGGTGGTTTCAGAATGAACCCCTACGCGATTACAGCCGCCGTCCCGCGTTCCATCCTGCGCCGTTTTGCAGGAGCAACCGGACTGGTCGGGTCTGGTATGGTGCGGAAAAGTTAGCGGCGTCGCGTGGGTCTGCTCCGCCCGGATAGAGTTTTGGTGGAGCAGGCAAGATGGTTTAATTCTTGCGGAGCGCAGACCGTGTTCACTCGCCGGACAATGTTGATGAAGCTCGCCCTCGGTGCCGCCGGGGTCGCTAGCGGCGCAGTTCCGTTCCGGCTTGGTAACGCTTCGTCTCCTAAAGCCTTCACATTTTCTTCCCGCGACGATTCATTTCTCGATGAGATCACGCAGTCCAGCTTCCGGTTGTTCTGGGAAAATGCTCATCCGCAGACGGGTCTCGTCAGGGATTTGGTCGTGCCCGGCGCAAATGAAATCAATGCAGTTTCCAGCATCGCGGCCACGGGGTTCGGATTGACGGCGCTTTGCATCGGCGCAGAGCGCGGCTGGGTTAACCGCTCCGAAGCTCGCGCGCGCGTGCGGACGACACTTCAGTTTTTGCTCAACGACATGCCGCATCAAAACGGCTTCTTCCATCACTTCGTGGATTGGCAGAACGGTCAGCGCGCCATGATGAGCGAGGTGTCATCCATTGATACAGCGATTCTCATTTGTGGCGTGTTGACCTGTCGCCAAAGTTTTCATGATGAAGAGATTTCTGATCTCGCAGGAAAAATTTACGATCGCGTGAACTGGAAGTGGCTCTACCGCGACGGCCCGTACATGAGTCATGGTTGGACGCCGGAGCGCGGCTTTCTCGCATCGAGCTGGGATTCTTACAGCGAGCACATGATGCTTTATCTGCTGGCTATCGGCGCAAAAGAACATTTCATCCCGGCGAAATCATGGGAAGCGTGGAATCGTCCGTGGGCCAAGTCCCCTTCTGGCGGACGTTACATCGAAGCGCCAGCGCCGATCTTCATCCATCAATACTCGCACGCGTGGATTGATTTTCGCGGGCAACGTGATGGTCATGCGGACTACTTCGAGAATTCTCAGATGGCGACGTTGGCGCATCGGCAATTCTGTATCGAACTTGGCCGGGAGTTTCCGACTTACGACGAGAATCTCTGGGGAATCACGGCTTCGGAATCGCCCAAAGGCTACGCCGTCTGGGGCGGGCCGCCCAAGATGGGTCCCATTGACGGCTCTGTCGTGCCGTGCGCGGCAGGCGGCTCGTTGCCGTTCGCACCAGAGTTGACGGTGCAAACGCTCCGCCACATGCGGGAACAACACCGCAATCAAAGCTGGGGACGCTACGGATTTACCGACGCATTCAATCCGCGCACGAAGTGGACGGCAAAACACCTCATCTCGATCAACACCGGCGTCACGTTGGTCATGGTTGAGAACGCACGCTCTGGTTTCGTTTGGGAGAACTTCATGTTGAACCCGGAAGTGAAGACCGCGATGCGGAAGGTGGGCTTCAGCGGCGCGGACGACGTTTTCAAATCGCCAATCCTCACCTGACGGCTACACTGCCGCAGTGCAAAGCCTCGGCCAACACATCGGAATCTTCGGCGGATCGTTTGACCCCGTTCACACTGGACACTTGCTCGTGGCGCAAGCGGCAATTGAAGAGCTTCAACTTTCGCGATTGTTTCTGATTCCCGCCGCCTGTTCGCCCTTCAAGCTGGATCAACAACCCACACCCGCCGCTCAACGCCTCGCCATGCTGCGACTCGCATTTGCTGGGAGAACGGATTGCGAGGTGGACGATCTGGAGATTCAGCGCGGCGGAACGTCATTCACCATTGATACCGTGCGGCACTTCGCGCAGAAATTCTCTGGCGCAAAATTATTTTATCTCATCGGCGCGGACAATGTGCCCCAGCTCAATCAGTGGCGCGATGCGAACGAACTCGCGAAGTTGGCCGAATTTGTTGTGATACCGCGTCCAGGCGATGCACCCGAGCCGCTGCCGTCGCCGTTCCGAGGGCGTTACCTCAATGGGTTTCCGCTTGGTGTCTCGGCATCGCAGATACGGGCCCGAGCCAAGGCTCAATCATCGCTCGAACCGCTTGTGCCCGCTGCCGTGGCTCAATTCATCCGTAACAATCGGCTTTATCTTTGAGCGCAGCTCCGCCAAGCTGACTTCGATGGATTCAAAACAGTTAGCCAAGCTTTGCAGCGAACTCGCCGACAACAAAAAAGCCGAGAACATTCTCGTGCTGGACGTGCGGAAGCTTTCGAGCATCACGGATTTTTTTGTCATCGTCTCCGGCACCAGCTCGCCCCATCTGCGCGCGATTGTGAATGAGATTGATGACAAGCTACGCGCCGACCACGAACTGCGTCCGCGCGCCCTAGACGGAAACATCAACGGCGACTGGGTTGTACTCGATTACTTCGACGTGATAGTCCATGTGATGCGCGCTGAAGTCCGCGAGCGATACGATCTCGAAGGTTTGTGGGGCGATGCACCGCAGTTGAAGCAGGGAATCAAGCCGAACGTCCGAGCCGGCATCAAACCCAGCGTGAGGCACGCACCGAAGCGGAAGACCAAGGTCGCCAAGAAAAAAGTTGTGAAGAAGGAGTGAGTTCGAACTCCGAAGTTGAATTTGTTGACTGACGGAGTATGGCCGACCCCGGCCACAGCAACTTACTTAGGCGGTATAGTTCTTCGCAGTTTCCACCCCGTCTTGCTGGAGTATGCCGCTGTGCCCGAGAACGGGCACGCTTCGTTCACTTGATCCCAGCCAATCGTTCCTTCCAGACGCGATACAACTCCACCGTCGCCCGCACGTCACGCAGACAGTACTCGGCCACGTCGCGTTGCCTTCCGGCGGCGATCATTGCAGGCACATCCATGCCAGTCACGCCATGAGCCTTGGGTGAATCAATGCCGAAGGACTTGCAGTAGAAATCCAGATTGAACTTTCGCGCCGCTCCCTCGCGTCCGCTCACGTTGTAAAAAGTGAATTGCTCCGCCAGATCGCAGTGCGGCTCGACAGCGTAACGGTAGCCCAGCCAGTTCTTCTTCGTGATCGGCACGTTCAACACCGCAGAGCGCAGGTAAAGAAACGGCACGTCAAAGCCGCGCCCGTTGAACGTCACCACCGAGTCATAGTGCTTGGCCACATCCCAGAACGCCGTGAGTAATTCCATCTCATCCGCGCACGGCATGAACTCCACCGGGCCAGCCTCCGCACCGTCCTCCTCAAAATCTTCCGCCGTGTATAGCACCTGACCGCGCTGGGACTCGGCGTTCAACATCGCGATGCAAACAACGTTTCCCGTCAGCGGCCACAGGCTGAACATACGCGTGATCTCGTCGCGTCTGGTCGCGCGTGCAGCTTCATCCGGGATTTTTTCCGCCTCGCGCAGCAGATACTCTTGTTGAACTTCGTCGAAGTTCTCCAGAGGTTGCGCGGTGGTTTCGATGTCGAATACGAGAGTGGGCATGGGATGAGTTGGTTGGAATAAAAAAACCAGGATGGGAAACTTGTTTTGAAAACCAAGCTTTCCATCCCGGTTGTGATAACGGACTACTTCTTCTTCTTACCTGCTGCTTTTTTTGTCGCTTTTTTCTTTGCGGCCACGCTACTCACCCCCGATCAATTTATGTGTTAATATTTTTTGTTCTCAGGCAAAACATTTTTGCCGTCAACGTTGGGACATCGGGGTTGTAGTGATAGCGAGTGTGACTGGCAATCTTTTTTCGCAATCTTCTCGCAAAGATTTTTTCAACTGCAACGCGAACAAGACGCGTCACTCGTACCGCAACGACTCGATTGGATCCAAATTCGCCGCCTTGTACGCCGGGTAGGTTCCGAAAATAATTCCCACCAACGAGCAGAGCGTGAGACCGAGCGCGATCCAATCGAACGGAATGGTCGGCGGCACTTTGAAATAAAACGCCACGGCGTTGCCGCCAAGAATTCCCAGCACCACGCCGATGATCCCACCGACTTCACACAGCACCACGGCTTCGACGATGAATTGCGTCATGATGTTGCGCTTCTTCGCGCCGATGGCGCGACGGATGCCGATCTCGCGCGTGCGCTCCGTCACAGAGACGAGCATGATGTTCATGATGCCGATGCCCGCTGCAAGCAATGCGATGGAGCTGATCACCGCTACGCCGATG
Source organism: Verrucomicrobiota bacterium (assembly GCA_031423875.1). Lineage (GTDB taxonomy): Bacteria > Verrucomicrobiota > Verrucomicrobiia > Limisphaerales > JADLHS01 > JADLHS01. Next base: position 10,087 of record JANPGI010000071.1, read on the forward strand.
CGCACAGCGCGCGTGAATTTTTCGAACTGCGCGATGAGTGAATCGTTGGAGAACAATTCAAAATCATCCTCCGCACCCGGCGGAACTTTCCGCGCCACGCGTAAAATTCCCCGTACTTGCTCCACACAATCCTCGTAGCTCGCCTTGTCTCTCGCCTGCACCAGAATCGAGAGGCTTCGCCGCCATGCACCGAAACGATTCAG
>JANPGI010000072.1:0-2789 GCA_031423875.1 Verrucomicrobiota bacterium
CGAGGTTGTTGAGTGCTTCGACTGAATCGGGTTGTTCTTTCAGCACGGAGCGAAATTCATGGATCGCTTCTTCGTAGCGACCTGTCGCAGCGAGCAATGGAGCGAGTCGTAGGCGCGTCTTCACATCCGGCGCGATGTCCAATGCAGCGCGGTAATGCCCGGCGGCTTCGGTGAGTCTGCGATTGCTGGCGAGTGCATCGGCATAGGAAGCGTGCGTTTCTGCGTCGTCGGGCTTCAATTCAAGAGCAGCGCGGTAATGGGGTTCAGCTTCGGAGAACTTTCCTTTCATCGCCAGACCCTTCGCGTAATTGCGTTGTGCGCTGGCGTTCTTGGCGTTGAGTTTGAGGGACAACGCAAAGTGCTTCATCGCGTTGTCGAGATCGCCGCGCTCGGCGAGGTTGCACGCGAGATTATTGTGGGCGTTCCAAGCCTTCGGGTTTTTCGCAACGGTATCGCGCCAGAGAGATTCATCGGAGTGAAATACTTTCGCTCGCTGAAATGTTAGGAACAGGAGCGGGCCAAGAATCAGCGCGGCGACAAGCAGTCGGATTCGTGGATTCGTCAGAAGGAACACGGCGGATGCAACGAGCGGCGGCAGCGTGGCGATGGGCAGATACGCGAGGTGATCCGAGACTCGGGAGAAGATCATGAAATACATGTCAAAGAATCCCAGCACAGGAAACAACGTGATGACGAATGTGGCGAGCGTGAAAAAGATCGCCCGCGTGGCGGGCCACTTGTGTCGTGCGAGCCAAAGGCCGATGGCAATCGCGATGAGCAAGAGCAGCGGAAGCAGTGTGAGCGGCGTGATGCCGGAGATTTCCCAGCGGGGATAGATCATGCTGAGGTTCGCGGGGAAGATTGCTTTCCAAATGTAAAACCAAACAGCCATCGCCGCTGCGAGGAGGCGTTCCAAGATGTTTTCCTGCTGCGGAATCACGGCGCGGATGGCTTGATGTGTTTGATACCAGACGGACATCACGCCGAACGTGAGCGCGAGTGCAAAGTGCGGCGCGGTTTTCAGCAAATCGCTTTTGGCAATGCGACCGCGTCGCCACCACGCGAGCAACAGCAGAAGCATTGGCAACATAACGGTGGAAGTTTTCGCCATCAGCGCGAGCGCGAAGAAGAGGATGGAGGCGAGGTAGTCGGCGGTGGGTTTCTTTGTTGAGTGCGCAGAGGTCACGAAAGTTGTTTCCGTCTTCAGAAAAAACCAGCAGCTCGCGAGGAAGAGCGGGAGCGAGAGCGTGTTCTTGAGTTCGGAAATCCACGCCACGGATGCCACGCACATCGGATGCAGCACAAAGATCAACGAGTTGAACCAAGCTGCACGAAAACCAAGTCGGGCAAGGATACGCCAGATCATCAGCGCACTGCTGATGTGGAGTAGGAGATTCACGATGCGATAGCCCGCAGGATTTTTTCCGAACATGAGCCATTCGATCCATGTCGCCACCGTTGTCAGGCTGAAGTCACCCGCGAACCAGACGTTGCCCAAGCTCGATGCCCCGGTGACGAGTGGATTCTTCGTCACGAGAATCATGTCGTCCCAGACGAAGCCGCCGCCGAGGGAAGGCCAATACGCGACAAACGCGAGAGCGGTAAGGAGCGCCGCGCCAATGGGCCAAGACGGTTCGAGCGTCAGCCAACGGGGCGTCGGTGTCTCGTTGTTGTCGGCGGGTTTAGGAATGCGGGTCATCTGACGCAATGCTTATCTGTTCGGAGTTTGCCTGCTCCCATCCGCCATCGCAATGCCGGCTTGAGGTTTGGTTCTCAACTCGGATTGATGGCGCGGCAGACTCGGTTATTCTCTTTCATTCCTGTTCGCGTGTTTCACGTCCTTTGTCGTTCAACCAAGTGTTTGTTTGCTTGGTTTCAGCCTCCGCTTTGTGTTTATTTCCTGCCGCATGTCCATGGAAGATACCAACTCACTCATCGAACAACGCCGGACCAAGCTCAAAGCGCTAGAGGCCAAGAACGTTTTCCCGTTCCGCAACAAGTTCACGCCCGACAGCAAATGCAACGACGCCCGCAGCGGGTTCGACACCGGCGCGCTTCCCGAAGGCCATCGCGTGTCCGTCGCGGGCCGGGTCACGGCGCATCGCGACATGGGCAAGTCCATCTTCATTGACGTGCGCGATCAATCCGGTCGCATCCAGTGCTACGCGCAAAAGCAGGCGCTCGGCGACGAACAGTTCGACATCTTCAAACATCTCGACCTCGGCGATTTCGTCGGCGCGACGGGCACGTTGTTCCGCACCAAGACCAATGAACCGAGCCTCAAGCTCGAATCCTTCACCATTCTCGCCAAGGCGTTGCGTCCGCCCCCCGCCAAATGGCACGGGCTGGAGGACACGGAGATTCGTTATCGCCAGCGTTACCTCGATCTCATCGGCAATCCCGACGTGAAGGACGTTTTCCTCAAGCGCAGCGCCATCGTGCATGAGATTCGCGCGTTCTTTCACAGTCGCGGCTACGTGGAAGTGGAGACGCCCGCGATGCAGGCGATTCCCGGCGGCGCGGCGGCGCAACCGTTCAAGACCTTTCACAACGCGCTCGGCTGCGAATTTTATCTGCGCATCGCGCTGGAGCTTTATCACAAGCGGCTGCTCGTGGGCGGCATTGATAAACTATTCGAGATCGGCAAGAACTTCCGCAACGAAGGCCTCTCGCGCCGGCACAATCCCGAATTCACGATGCTCGAAGCGTATCAAGCGTTCGGTGATTACGCGACGATGATGGAAACGGTGGAGTCGCTCATTAAACACGTCGCGCAGAAAGTTCTTGGA
>JANPGI010000073.1:0-4108 GCA_031423875.1 Verrucomicrobiota bacterium
GTGGACAATGGCTTTCAGAGTCATGGAGACTTAATACGCCCAACTCGGCTGACGCTCAAGGCGGGAATTGATGGAAAGCTCCTCAAATCGGCTTGTGATGAATGTGCTGATGGGCGGCGGCGATGAAGCCTTTGAACAGCGGATGCGGCTGGTGCGGCTTGCTCAGGAACTCAGGATGGAACTGGCTTGCGATGTAGAACGGATGATCTTTCAGCTCGATCACTTCCACGAGCTTGCCATCCGGTGATGTGCCGCTGAAAACAAAACCCGCCTTCTCAAACTTCTCGCGATAGGCGTTGTTGAACTCGAAGCGATGGCGATGGCGTTCGTGGATGACGAATGAACCATAGAGTTGACCAGCCTTGGAGCCGACAGCGAGTTGGCAGGGTTGCGCGCCGAGGCGCATGGTGCCGCCTTTCTTGGTGACTTTGCGTTGTGCGTCGAGCAGCGCGATGACGGGATGCGGGGAGTTTTCGTCGAACTCGGTGGAGTGCGCCTTTTCCAACTTCATCACGTTCCGCGCAAATTCAATCGTGGCGATCTGCATCCCAAGACACAGGCCGAGATAGGGAACTTTGTTTTCACGCGCGTACTTGGCGGCTTTAATTTTTCCCTCGATGCCGCGTTCGCCGAAACCACCGGGGACACAGATGCCACCCAAACCTTGGAGGGTTTTCTCGCCATCGGGTTTTTCTATCTCCTCAGCGTCCACTTGTACGAGTTCCACACCGCAATCATTAGCGATGCCGCCGTGCATGATGGCTTCATAGACGGATTTGTAGGCGTCTTGAAGCCCGATGTATTTGCCGACAACACCGATGCGCACACGATGCTGCGGGGCGATGAGCTTGCGGATGATCTCCTGCCAGTGCGTCATCTTCGGTGGCGGCGTGGTGAGGTGCAGCACGCGGCAAACAAGCTCGTCGGCACGTTCGCGCTGGAGCATGAGTGGCAATTCGTAGATGGAATGATCCACGTCCTTCACTTCGATGACGGCTTCCAGGGGCACGCTGCAAAACATGGAAATCTTTTGGCGCAATTCTTTATCAAGCGGCTTCTCGCACCGCGCGGCGATCAGATGCGGCGAGATGCCGATCTCGCGGAGTTTGGCGACGCTCTGTTGCGTAGGCTTGGTCTTGAGTTCGCCCGCCGCTTTGATGAACGGCACGTAGGTGACATGGATGAAACAGGTGTTACCGATGCCTGCCTCAAGCGCGAACTCGCGGATGGCCTCGAGGAACGGCAGGCCTTCGATGTCGCCCGTGGTGCCGCCGATCTCGGTGATGATGACGTCGGCCTTGGTCTGGTCGGCAACGACCCAGATGCGGCGCTTGATCTCGTCGGTGACGTGCGGAATCACCTGCACTGTCTTACCTAGATAAACGCCCTCGCGCTCATTATTCAGCACGGTCTGATAAACCTGGCCGCTGGTAAGATTGTTGAGCCGCGAGAGTTTGGTGTTGGTGAAACGCTCGTAGTGGCCGAGATCGAGATCGGTCTCCGCGCCGTCATCGAGCACATAGACCTCGCCGTGTTGATACGGCGACATGGTGCCGGGATCCACATTGAGGTATGGATCGAACTTCTGCATGGCGACTTTAAGGCCGCGATTTTCGAGCAACGTGCCAAGCGCGGCAGCCGTGAGGCCCTTGCCGATCGAACTGACCACGCCGCCTGTGACGAATATGAATTTCATGTTAAATTATTTTTAGCCACGGATTGAACACGGATGAAACACGGAAACATTTTCACCTTTTTCGCTGCCCATTGAAAATCCGTGTTCAATCCGTGTTTCATCTGTGGCTGATTAGTTTTTCCACCCGCTCCACATCCCCCGGCACATCCACGCCTACGCTGTCGTAATCCACCTTCACCACGGCGATCTGGATGCCGTTATCCAGCGCACGCAACTGTTCGAGCTTCTCCGCATTCTCAAGTTGCGACACGGGAAACTTTACAAGCCGCAACAACGTCTCGCGCCGAAATCCGTAAATGCCGAGGTGTTTCAAAAAAGGAAACGCCGCCAACTGTTCGTTTGCTGAACGACTGGCGGCTTCGCGCAGATACGGAATCGTGCGCCGGGAAAAATATAAAGCGCGACCGGCGAGATTGACAACGACTTTCACCACGTTCGCATTATCATACTCAGTTGCGTCCTTGATCTGCGTGGCAGCGGTGGACATTTCACAGCCAACCAAGGCCTGCGCCACAACATCAATCACAGCGGGATCAATAAGCGGTTCGTCACCTTGAATATTCACGATGGCATCGCACTGGCAACGCGCCGCCACTTCCGCGATGCGATCCGATCCGCTCGGATGATCTTCGCGTGTCATCTCCACGCGACAGAATCTCTTCGCCACCTCCGCGATGCGCGCGTCATCTGTGGCGACGATGATCTCGGAGAGCGACTTTGCTTTGCGGCATTGCTCCACGACGCGCTGGATGAGCGGCTTACCCGCGATGGGATGCAGGGGTTTGCCCGGAAACCGGGTGGAAGCATAGCGCGCGGGAATGACTCCGATGATTTTCATTTCAATTGCTCAGGTGAAAACGATCCAACGTCGGCCTTTGACCGCAGGAGGATACAAATCTTATTAAAACAAACCAGCCCGAACCCGCCGGGAAAATTCTGTCATCAAACGTGGCTGCTGCTAAACTGTCCGGCGTGAAGAGAGTTCAGAAAAAGAATCCTTGGTTGGTCGTCGTCGTTGTCGCCCTCGCGGTCGCCGGTGCGCTTTTCATCACTTCCGAAAAGCCGGCCACCACCAATCCACCCGCCAGTGTTCCGGCGATGTTCACTCCTGTGCAGCATCTGCTTCACGCGCAGCCCAAGTTACCGACCATCAAAGTCAGCGTGGGCAGCGAAGAGATGATCGCAGAGATCTGCCGCACACCAGTCGAGATCGCCACGGGGATGATGTTCCGCACGAAGATGGCGGAGAACGAAGCGATGATCTTCGTGTTTTCGAACCCTGAACCGAGGAATTTTTACATGCGAAACTGTCTCGTGCCGCTTTCTGCGGCTTATATCGCGCCGGACGGCAGCATCGCCGAGGTGATTGATCTGCAACCCGGCGACGAACGGGGCGTGCAATCCCGCAGCGGCAATATCCAGTTTGTCCTCGAAGTGCCGCAAGGCTGGTTCAAGCGGCACAGCATCACGAACGGAACGATCATCCGCACGGAACGCGGCACGCTCATGGAAACTTTCTTTCGTCAGTAAGGCGCACCTCAGCACTCGGCCATTATTGCGGCGAAGCGCAACCCGCGTGTGCTGACCCGTAATTCCTCAAAACCAAACGCCTCCATCACCGACTCGATGATCGCTGCACCGGGCAAGATCACATCCGCTCGCTTCTTCGGAAGGCCCACGATCTCCTGCCGTTTCGCCAGCGGCAGAGACCAGAGGTTTTCTGTGTGCCATTTCACGCGCGTGAGACTGAGTCGGGTGGACTCGATGACTGCTCGATCATAAGTTTCCAACGTAGCCTCCATGCGTGCGAGAATCGTCGTTGTACCGCCTGTGCCCACGAGCGGAACGACGGTTCGCTCAGGATGAAGATTTGATTCGCGCTCCAGTGCCGGGCCGAGCGTGGGGCGGATTTTATCCTCGATGAATTCTCTCAGCCACCGTCGCGTGTCCGCCAGTTCATCTGCGGCAGGGGGATCGCTATGCGAGATGGTTTCCAGCAAGCGTACGGTGCCAAGTCGGAAGCTGTGGCAAAAATGTTTTTCCGCGCCCTCGCCCAAAATAAATTCTGTGCTGCCACCGCCAATATCCAGCAGCAGGAGCGGCAAGTTCGCCAGCGAGACATCCGTGGTCACGCCTTGAAACGCCCAATCCGCCTCACATTCGCCCGAGATGATTTCGAGCCGGATTCCAGAAGCGCACTCGATGGCACTGGAAAGTTCTTCGGCATTGCCCGCATCCCGCGCGGCGCTCGTGGCGATGACGCGGATGTGGAGTGATTTCAAATCGCGAGCTTGCTCTGCAAAAGTGGCGACTGCGTTGGCGGTGTTCGAGATGGCTTCGGGGAGCAGACGGTGCGTCTCATAGAAACCTTGGCCGAGACGGGTTTGCTTGCTCTCTTCGCAGATGGGATGA
>JANPGI010000074.1:0-3501 GCA_031423875.1 Verrucomicrobiota bacterium
CCGGCGGCCGGGTTGTAGACGACGCAAATCGGTTGATCCGAAGTCATGGCGAACATCCCGAACCGCGCTGCCCTCACCGTGTCACTGCGGTTCAGCTGCGCCACGATCGCGTCGCTGTTGTCGCGGAGGTATTGCGTCAACATTGATTTGTCGAAGAAAACGGCAATCTGTTGAATCTTTGATCCACTCCCGCCGCGCGTTGCTTCCGCGTTGCTCTCACGGTTTGTTACCACTGCGCCGGGGCCTCTTTGAATACGTGCCATGTTCTCTTTGCCCCAAGCCGCAACTGTTTTCTGAGGCATGACCCATTCACCGCGATGAACGGGGCCAGCTACTTCATCCATTGGCCCAGCCCCTGTGTAGCCGCCGGATTTGAAACCGCCTGAAGCTTGGGCAACCATGGCGATGACGCCAGCAAATGCGGCGATGGCTAAAGCCCAGCCGACGTAAGGTATGTCTGCCACTGATCCCGCTGCTTTGATTCCAGTGTTGACGGCCCCCGAACCCGCCTCTTTGATGTTTGCCTTGGTGCGAACGCCAGAACCAACAACTGTTGAAGTCGTCATGGAGCCTTCACCCATTATATGAGCGGCAACTTTCTTGCCCATGTTTAAGAGGAACATTGAAAGCTGCTGAACGCCGAAACGAACCGCCTCTGCCAACATCTGGCGCATGATGCTTCCCCAAATCTGTCCCATGTTTTTGGTGCCATCAATCACGCCCATGATGGATTGCGAAACACCATCCATCGCCGCACCAAGACCGCCAGTGATCAAGCCTGCACTTGCTTGCGAGAATGTGCCGATTTGATTTTGCAGTTGGACAAACTGCGAACTCATCTGCTGTGTGAAATCACTCGGATCGGCGATGCCGGAAACATCGCCACCAGCGGCGCGTGTCTGATCGTATTTCTCGGCGGCGGATAAAAACTGGCTGCTCTGGATGCTTTGAAGCTTCTGTTGCTGCCGTTGCTCGATCTCCTTCTGGGTGCGCTCCCAACCGTCGAGAGCGATCTTGTCCATCTGCTCCTGAGCGGTGAGAGCATTCTTAACTTTTTCCTCCCACTCCTTTTTATCAATTTCCTTGATGCGTTGGCTGTTGATCAGTTGGTTTGTGATCCTCAACTCGGCGATCTTGTTGTTGTCATCCTCGTTGAACTTGTGCCCTGGTTCGTCAATATTGGCGTTGAGCGATTTGGCGATTGATTCGATGTTCCGAGTTTCTTCTTCAAACCTCTTTTGCTCTGCGGCACGCTCCTTTGCGTAACCAGAAAGGGATTCAACGTGCAGCTCCGCCTTTTTGTTTTTTAATTCGTCTAGTTGCTTGATTTGCTCCTCAGTCAAATCCACGACGCGCAACAATGCCAGAACCTCTTTTTGAACATCCTCCAATTTATCCTTAGAGAAAATCCGCCGTGTTCGCTCCACGTCCACCATGTGAGAGCCACCCGTGGGCGTGGTCATCAAAACTTTATCGGTATATTTCTCGTCTTTGAATCCACCGGGCAACGCCGCCTTCAATTTCGCGCGCAGCGCATCCGCCTGATCTTTTGGCAGACGGTCTAGCTCGACATCTCTTTTAAGTCTGTCGTCAAGTTTTGTGCTGAATGCCACCTTCTCATAAAAATTTCTTTTGACGGCAGCGGCAGCGGCCATCTCCTCCCTATACACCTGCCAGTATTTCACACCAGCAGCCACCGCTACGCTGATCCCAGCCACGGCGACACCGACGCCTGGCAACGTGAGTCCGGCGATCTTCGCGGCAGCACTCAATCCCTTCAGCTCTTTTTGCATCAGGAACAGCGGATAGATGAACTGCTGTGCTTGCGGGCCTGCGAAGAGAGAAGCGTTCAGAGCGATGCCGCCGATTGCCGACTTGAGCTTGCGATTGTTTTCCAAGATGCGGGACGACATCGTCTCCACACCAGCGGCGGCCTTGTGCCCGGCCACTTCCACCTTGGCGAGTGCCGCCGCGCCTTCAGTGCCCAGCACACCCAAGGCTTTCAATGCCTGGGCAACCTCCGCTGTGACTTGGATGTTTACTGCCATATTAGTATTGAGGTATCAATTGTGTTGCCCCCCCCATGAAAACATTCCTGACGCGAAACCAACTTCCCCACTCCCCGCAGAACCGCCTTTAAATCGCTTTGGGATAGGGCTGGGAGGCGTCGGAAGCGTTGCCCGCTGGCTTGGGCGGCAGGAAATCCTTTCGCCCTGCTCAAAGCGATGGGTTGAAGCACCGACAGGAAGGTAGTTAATCCCCCGTTAATCGCCTCGCTGCCGCGACGGAATCCACTTTGGCTACCCAGCGACGCCCGAAACGCGTAAATCGCGTAAATCGAATCCTGGCGCGTTGTGGTCAGAGCGACTTCTGCCAGCGTTCCGTGAGGAATTTTTCCAGCGCGGCGCGCTGAATCCAAAGTGTGTTGCCAGTCACTTTTCCCGGCAGTGCCTTGCACTTGCGCAGGCGATGTATCTGCGGGCGCGATACCATCAGCAGTTGCGCGACCTCCACGCCGCGCCATTGTGACCGGTGTTCGCCAAGAATTATTGCGATGGCTTCTGACAACGCCAATCTCGCCACACTTGCTGGGTTGACAATTTCCTTGAGCCAGAACCGCTGCTCTAAAATCCGCTTGCCGGTGCTGATGTTCCAAACGAACCGCATCGCACCCGATTCCACGGACGCTTGAATAGCGTCGGCGGAGATGCCGCGCATAGCCCGCAAAACATCCACCGTCACCAAGTGAACCTGCGGCGGGAATGTTGCGGCGGGTGCATTGATTGTCATGCGATGTGTCCCTTGTGTTGAGAACTGCCAGTTTAACCTTCGTCAGGAAGCTAGTTAATGCCCCGTTAATCGCCTGAATGCCGCGTCGGGCGCGCACTGCCCCACCTTGACGTAGTTGACGTAGGTTAAACGCGCAAATCGCATCCTGGTGCATCATGCGGGTTGTCCTCCTCTAGTGGCAAAACGCGCCAAGATCGAATGTCTCACGGCAGCTACCTGACCTTTAATCGGTTTGCCTACGCGAAGTGCTCTTTGAATCCGACGATACGCGCGGGAATTGAAATACCGCAAGATGGTGCTGTAGGTAACTGGCGGTTTAATTTTCCGGCGCGTGCCAAACTTGTTCCAAGTGGCGAGTAAGGACAAGGTCATCGTCGCCGAGCAAAAATTCACGAACTCAAAAAGCAACGCTCGCGACACAATCCGGGGCGTTACCGAGCACCAGCGGCGGTATAGAAATTCTTTGCTCCGTCCTGCTTTGATCCAACGGTAATACAGCGTCACTAATGTGCTGTAGCCGAATCGAACCTTGCGTGTGCGAGCACAGTGATAGGTGCGTTGCCGCCAATACCACGAGAAATGACCGAAGACTTTCTTTAGCGGACTTCCCGCCGCGAGTGGCTTTTCTGCCGAGGTGAACTTGCGATGCAACCGGTCGGCTCGCTCAATCTCGACTGGAGACAGCTTGCGCCCGGTTATGGGATGGCGCAG
>JANPGI010000075.1:0-20368 GCA_031423875.1 Verrucomicrobiota bacterium
CGGTTGAGGCGGGTTTCCCAGTCCTGCATGGTCATGGGGATCTGGCGCAGGGCCATGTCTTCGGCCACATCGAGGTAGGCGGAGACGAGGCGTTGCAGTTGGGCCATTTCGTTTTCCGTGAGGTAGTTTTTCGCCACGCAGACATCAAACTTCTGGATTTTGCCTTGGGGCGCGTCCTTCCATGTGGTGAGTCCCATGCGGTCTTTGGCGGCATCTGCGCGATGGAGGATGACTTCCGCCGCTGTCTGGCCGTGAATGGCCCAATGCAGTTTGTTTTGCACGCTGGCAAAGAAACGCTTGGTGGCTTGCGCGGTCACATCATAGTCAATGGACGTGGCGTAGATGTCTGTGATCTTCTGGTAGAACTTGCGCTCGCTCAGGCGGATTTCCCGGATGCGCTGCAACTGCTCTTCAAAATACTTTTTAGTGAGGATGGAGCCGTCATTTTTCAGGCGCTCGTCATCCATCGCAAAGCCCTTGATGGTGAAGGATTCGATGATGCCAGTGGCCCATTTACGAAACTGCACGGCGCGCTCGGAATTGACCTTGTAGCCGACGGCGATGATGGCGGCGAGGTTGTAGTGCTGGGTGTCGTAGGATTTGCCGTCGGCGGCAGTTATTCGAAAATTTCGAATAACTGAGTCTTCCAACAGTTCGCTGTCGGCAAACACCTTCTTGAGGTGATAGTTGATGGTGTGCGTTTCAACGTCGTAGAGCAGCCCCATCATTTTCTGGGTGAGCCAGACGTTTTCCTCGGCATAAACGGCCTCAACGCCACCCTTGCCGCTGGCGGCAACAAATGTCAGGTATTCCGCCGCCGATGAGCGAACCACGGATGTCTCAACATTTTTTTTAGTGCCATCACCCGGAGTGGGTTTCTTCTGAGCGGATACTTTTGCCATGCAGATTGGCGGGAAGCGTAAGCAGCAGAAGTTTTAAGGCAAGCAATCTAAACTTACCCCATCCAACCGCAGGTCTTGCCCAATTTCACCAATCCGTAGGCGACTGCGCCGCTCGCGGGAATCGTCAACACCCAAGCCCAGAGGATGCGTTTGACGACGCTCATTTTGAGCGCGTTGAAACCTTTGGCACAGCCGACGCCCATGATCGAAGTCGTGATGGCGTGAGTGGTGGACACGGGCATCCCGAAGTGTGCCGCAGTCATCAACACAGTCGCGCCGGTGGCTTCCGCTGCGAAGCCGTGAACGGGGTGCAGCTTGACCATTTTGTGGCCGAGCGTTTTGATAATGCGCCAACCTCCCGCCGCAGTGCCAGCCGCCATCGTCAATGCACAGGCAATCTTGATCCAGATCGGGATGGCTTCTTTGTGGATGCATTGTTTAAAATCGGCGGCGGCTTGCTTTTCGTCTTTGGTGACGCCGATGCCGTTGAGGTGGATCAAACCAAGATTGTAGTTGGCTGCGGGATGGTTAAGGCTTGCTGCTCGTTCAAATAATTGTCGAGCGGCGGTTTCGTCTTTGGCTACGCCTTGACCTTTGAGATGAGCGACGCCGAGAGCGACCATGCTGTCGGCATTGCCTTTGTCCACGCGTTCTTTCAACCACGCTGCTGCCGCTTCTGGCGCTTCGGGGATGTCTTTGAATTTTCTAGCAACGGGTGCGCCGGATTTGATGGCGGTTGTATCAAACTTCGCTTCGGCAAGTTCGTTGAGAAGTTTGGCGGCGAGTTTCGGGTCGGCTTTCACGCCTTCGCCTTTTTCTAACGCTTGAGCGTAAAGATACTTTCCAGTCTTGTCGGATGCGGAGGCTTTCTCGAAGTGCTTGGCGGCGGCGGAAAAATGCCCCGCCTGTTGATCAAGCCGTCCTAATTCCATGTGCGCGGCAGGCACGCTGCCGAGGTGTTCGGGTGCTGAGAAGAAACTCCATTTGCCGCTAGGCGAATCAAACGTGCCGCTCACTGTGCCAGCGACGAGCGCGAGGAAGATGATGCCCATTGTTTTCTGGGCGTCATTCGTGCCGTGGCTGAATCCCATGTAGGCCGCGCTGAAGAGTTGAAGTTTGCCGAAGACGCGATTGACCTTCATGGGTCGCCAGTTGCGCAGCAGGAAGTACAGCAATCCCATGACGAAGAAACCGACTGTAAGTCCGAGGATTGGAGATGTGAGCATCGGTAAGACGACTTTCCAAAGTATGCCTTTGCCTTCCCACCAATGATCTTTGCCGGGCACGCTCCAGATGATGACGCCCCAACTGTTGGCAGCGGCAAGGCACGCGCCGCACAGTCCGCCCACCAATGCGTGTGACGAACTGGACGGGAGGCCCAGCCACCACGTCAGCAAATTCCACACGATGCCGCCGATCAACGCGCACACGATGATCTCAGAGGTGACGATCTTGGTGTCCACGAGTCCTGACGCGATAGTTTTGGCGACGGCTGTTCCCCACATCGCACCGAGCAGATTGGTGAACGCGGCGAGGATGATCGCTTGGCGAGGCGTGAGGACTTTGGTCGAAACAACGGTGGCGATGGAATTCGCCGTGTCATGAAAGCCGTTGATGTATTCAAACACCAGCGCCACAAAGATGACAATCAGGATGAGGGTCATACGGAATGCGGAGTGCGGAACATGGAGCGCGGAGTTTTGGCACTTGTTACAACATTATGCTTACTAGAATTTCGAGCGGTGCGAATTGAAGTGACAGAAATAGCCACAAGCTCGTTGCACTCCTTCAATAATGCGGCTGCTTTATCGCCACTTAATTTTCCGGCATCAACAAGAAGCTCAATCCAAAAGCTTGATTCGTCAGCCTCTTCTTCGACGATTCCCATTTTGAAAACGAAGTCAGCCGGAGATTTGGCGCGGCAAGCCGCACGATAATTCGCTCCAACCGAAGTGCCGGAACGAAGCAGTTGCCTCCCCAAGACAGCACTGGTTTGTCCAGAAGGGAGAGACTCCACTAGGCTAATCGTGTCCAAGGCAAATCGCTTGGTCCGTTCCTTCAGGTTTTGATTGCCCATGGCTATAGATTTCGCACTCCGCACTCCGCACTCCGCATTTCAAGAATTTTTGAGGACGATGTGCATCATCACGTTGCCGACATCGCGGGAACGATCAATGACCTTCTCCATCAATTCGTAGATGTCACGCAGGACGATGGCGCGGAGTGCGTCATATTTCCCGCTGTAAAGCTCACGAAGCAGATCGTTCATCACTTTGTCAGCCTCGCCTTCGACGTATTGCAGCTTGTCATTGAGAGATTTGATCCTTTCCAGATCGTCGAGCGCGTTCAGTTGCTTGATCATCTGATGCACGGCATCGGTGGCCTTCTCCATCATCTCGGCCTGCTTGGAGAAATCAATGCCTTCAACATGCTTGCCCGCCATCATGAAACGCTCGGCGAGCTTCTCCGCGCTCTTGGGAATCTTGTAAAGGCAGCGCGCGAGGTCTTCGATGTCTTCGCGTTCAAGCCCCGTGACGAACGTCTGCACGAGTTCCTCGCTGATCTGTTCGGAGATTTTCTTTTCCTTGCGGCGAGCGAGCACGAGGTCGTCAAACTTCTTGGTGTCGCGCGGGGACTGCATCAATTGGATGACGAGCTTCACGCTTTCGTGAGCTTCCTGGGCGGCGGCGGCGAGCAACTCGTTGAACTTGTCACCTTTGCCGAAAAGTTTTTGTAGGGAAAACATGCGGCGGCATTCTGCACAAAGTCTGGAGATGCGCACGAAAAATTTACGATAACTTGGGGCAACTGAGTCGCATGATTGATATCTGCATGAGCGATTTTTCTCCCGGCATCAAGCTTCTACACCTACGCTGTTCCCGCATGGCAATTCTTGGCAAACGCAACACACTCTCCATCGTGAGAGCCTCCGCGCCCGGTCTCTATCTCGACGGCGGCGAGCTGGGCGAGATACTTTTGCCGGGCCGCTACATCCCGGCGGATCTCAAGCCCAAGGACAAGCTCGACGTTTTTATCTATCGCGATTCCGAAGATCGGCTCGTGGCGACGACAGAGATTCCGCTCGCCACCGTCGGTGAATTCGCCGCGATGAAGGTGGTCAGCATCAACGACCGCGTGGGTGCGTTCCTCGATTGGGGATTGGCTAAGGATCTGTTGCTGCCGTTTCGTGAGCAGGAAAAAATGGTGCGTGTCGGGCAGAAGGTCGTGGTGTTCGTTTATCTTGATCCCAAGTCTGAACGCATCGTGGCGAGTGCTCGCTTGCATCGGCATCTGAATCAGGAACGCCCGTTCTATCGCAACAGCCAGCCGGTGAACCTGCTCATCACGGGTGCGAGTCCGCTCGGCTATCAAGCCATCGTGGAGAACGCGCACCTCGGCTTGTTGTATCGCGACAACATCACGACGCCGCTCCAGATCGGGCAAAAGTTGAAGGCGTTCGTCCGCAATATCCGTCCGAATGATCAGATTGATCTGAGTCTTGATGCTGCGGGCTATAAACGCGTCGCGCCGCTCACGGATCAGATCGTGCAAGCGTTGGAAAAGAACGGCGGTAAACTGGCGTTTGACGATGACAGCTCGCCTGAAGCCATCCGCCAAAAGTTCAGTGTGAGCAAAAAAGCGTTCAAGCAAGCGCTGGGCAAACTTTACAAATCACGGCGCATCAGTTTTGAGAAGCCGGGCATCCAGTTGCTCGACAATTCTGCGTGGTCACCGGGGAAGTGAGTTGGAGTTCAAGCTTCAGCTTGCTCCCAAAAGCCATGCGATGTCCTGACAAGCTAAAGCTTGAATTCCATTACGCTGCAAGAGTCCGCGTTTCCGGTTTTCCTCACCCGTCTTGCTTCCGCGCTCTTTTTTTGTTTTCATCCGGGCGTGCGAATGAACTGCCGCAGGTTGTCCGCGATTTTTTTTCTTACCGTGTTGCCGTGTCTGGGCTTTGCCGCTGGGCGTGAGTCTGTGCAGGTGACGCTGGATTACGTGGCGAAAAAGGCCGAGGAGCGCGCCCGCAAACCTTTCCGCTCGCCGCGCCTTGATCTCCCTCCGGTGTTGCGTCAGGACAATCTCGATTACGACAAGTATCGCGAGATCGAGTTCCGGCACGAACGCGCTCTCTGGGCTTCGGATGGAATGCCCTTCCGCACCGAGTTCTTTCATCCCGGCTACATCTATCACGAGCCGGTGCGCGTGAATGAATTCACCCTCACGCACACCCAGCCGATCCGGTTCGTGCAGGATTTTTTCGACTATCGAAAGCTGAACATCGCCAAACAGATCCCCACGGACACAGGCTACGCGGGCTTCCGTATCCTGAGCGAAGTCAATGTGCCTGGACGTTGGGACGAACTCGGCTCGTTTCTCGGCGCGAGTTATTTCCGGTTGCTCGGCAAGGGCCAGCGTTACGGTCAATCGGCGCGTGGACTGGCGATTGATTCCGGCGAGACGGATCGTCCAGAGGAATTCCCCATCTTCACCGACTGGTGGCTTGGTAAACCGCAGAAGGAAGATTCACAAGTGCGGCTCTACGCCATCCTCGACAGCGTGAGTTGCGTGGGCGCGTATGAATTTCTCATCCAACCCGGCGAGACGACCATCGCGGACATTGAGTGCGTTTTATATTTCCGCGAGACGAACAACGTGGCGGCGGTTGATCCCAAGCGAAAACCCATCACGTCCATCGGCATCGCACCGCTCACGAGCATGTTCTGGTTCGGTAAGAACTCGGAGCGCAAGTTCGACGATTACCGGCCTGAAGCACATGACAGCGACGGATTGCTGATGCACATGGAGAATGGCGAGATGCTCTGGCGTCCGTTGAACAACGCGTCCGTGATGCGGCATCAACGCTTCGCCACGAAAAATTTGCGCGGCTTTGGCCTGCTGCAACGCGAACGCAGCTTCGAAGCGTATCAGGACATGTTCAATTACTACCACCAAGTGCCGAGCGTGTGGGTGGTGCCGCGCGGCAACTGGGGCGAAGGCGATGTGCATCTGCTCGAACTCAGCACCCAGTACGAAGGCTTGGACAACATCGTGGCGTTCTGGGATCCCAAGGTGAAACCCGAACCGATGCGACCGAAGCGTTTTGCTTACACGCTTTATTGGACGTCAGAAAATGACATGAAGCTTTCGCAGAACCGCGTTATCTCCACGCGCATCGGCGCACATCCGCGTCACGCAGACTGGCGGCAGGTGGTGATTGATTTTGAAGGGCCGCGCCTGGCTGTCATCCCGGAAACCAACGCACCCGTTGCGATCGTGAGTTGTAGTGCGAATGGCGGGATCACGGAGAACCAAGTCTTTTACAACCCCATCAAGAAAAACTGGCGCGTCATCTTTGCCATGCAACCGCGTGCGGAAAACAAAGACCCGGTGGACATCCGCTGCACACTCAAGCAAGGCGAAGAAGTCGTCAGTGAGACGTGGACGTATCATTGGAGTCCGCCATGAACGTGCCCTTCGAGTGGAGCAATGCGCCGGGAAAACTCGCCGGTCGTCCCATGGAGGAATGGAACGCGGCTTATGTGAAAGTGGAAAGTTACTTCCACGCGTTGCGCATCCGCAATCGCGTCCTGCTTGGTGAACTTGTGCAAAAAGTTTTGGATCGCGCCATGAAACGTGCGACCGGGGAACTTCATCGCAGCGCGACCGAACTCGCCGCCGAAGAGATGGATCTGGTCGTGACCGAATGGTTCGCCAATGTGCTGGAACGGATACCGACGGGAGTGGAACACGTCTTGAACACGCGCGGTCGGCTCGCGCTGTTGCTGGCAGACATGCCGGGCAAGTGGCAGGATCAATTCCTCTCGCCCGGCCCGTGGCCGAAGGAATTTGTGGATGCGATGCAGGACGCCTATCTGCGCGCGGGGCCGGATTTCCAAGTATCCCAGATGACGCCGCGTCCGCTTGATCTTGGCCCCATCACGACGTTGACCAGCTTCACCAATCTTCCTTTCAAAAAGATGGTGACGATCTGGGTGGCGTTTCTCGCTGTGCTAGGCGCGATCTTCTTTCTGACGCGGTGATTTTCAAGGTGATCACGGCAACGCCAGCCGGTAAAAGACACTGCCGTTGGCTTGATCAATCGGGACGATGACGCGATTGGTCGTCGTCGAGCCGGGCAGGGTGACCCAGTTCGTGCCGAGTCCTGCATTGATAGTGTTTGTCTGCGTTTGCAATCGTCCACCTGCGACGGGCCATGAGATGTCCAGCGAGTTGCCGGTTCTCTGAAACGTCAGCCGAAGTGCGACGAACTTATAGACGATCCCGCCTGTCCCGTTTGCCGAGGTGTTGGTCACCAGTGCGTAGAGTTCGCCATCGGTGTCCTCGCCGAATCCATGTACGGTGAGTCCGTTGGGCAAAATTGCCGATCCGCCAAACTGATACAGTGGAAATGTTTTGATCAGTCCTGTCTGGAGATCAGCATAGAAAAGCCGCCCATCTACCCGTACCGGCGTAGTTCTCAGCGCAAGATCACCGAAGACATACTTGCCGTATAACTCTGGGATCGCAGTGCCGCGATAAACAAATCCGCCGGTGATGGAGATGCCGTCGTTGTGATCGTATTCCAGTGTCCCAGAGATTCCAGAGAGGGGATCAATCAGCCCGGCAGGAATTCCCGGACTGCGATTTCCGGGTGGAGTGCCGATAGTGCCGTTTGTTCTGTTAAAAAGGAAATCACCTTCCTTGATCGCCCAACCAAAATTTCCTCCCAGCGTGATGCGGTCAATCTCTTCGATGTTGTTCTGGCCGACGTCAGCGAGGATCAACTCACCGTTTGCGCGGTCGAAGGCAAAGCGATACGGATTGCGAAGTCCGTAGGCGTAAATCTCCGGCACTTGTCCCGGCCCCTGAAAAGGATTTGTCGTCGGGATGCGATATTGGCCGTTGGCACTGATCGGATCGGGACTCGTGGGGTTGAGTGTTGGATTGATCGGATTGAACCGTAACATTTTGCCGAGTGGTGTGGTGAGATTTTGCGCGTTGCCGCCGGGTTCAATGTGGCTTGCGCCGACATCGTTGGCGTTTCCGCCGTCGCCCAAGGCGAGATACAGGTAGCCATCCGGCCCGAAGGCGATCGTGCCGCCGTTATGATTATTGGCGTTCTTACCAAAAGAGATGATTTCGCGGACTGAGGCCGGGTCAACCACATTAGCGTTGGTGGTGGAAATCTTCCATTCGTTGACGGCGGTCTTATAGCCTTGCGATGCGGCGTTCGGAGCGACGTAGGTTGGCCCCGCGCCGAGCAACTGACTGTTGAACGTGTAAAGAGTTTTGTAGCCGGGGCTGGCGGGATTGTTGAAGCCGGGATGGAATGCCAGACCGAGGAAACCGCGTTCGTCGTTCGCATTGGCGGGGTTGAGCGAGCTTGAGATCAGTCCTAAAATGTCGAGGGCCGAGCCGGGTAACAAGACGCCGTTCTGGATGATCCGCAGCAGACCATTTTGCTCCACGACGAACAGGCGGTTGGTGTCGCCCGGCGGGCTGATGGCGTAGTCGGGTGCGGCCATTCCGGTAGCGATGGGTTGCAGGAGGATGGCGATGTTCCCAGTGGCAATCGCGGGCAGGTAATTGGACGAGGTCACAGAGATCACTGCCGATGTTGTAGTGACGCCGAGATTGTCCGAGGCCACAGCGGTCAAGGTGTGCAGACCAACCGCAAGTCGAACCGATACGCTGTATGGGCTGGTGGAATCATTGCCCAACGAAGTCGCGCCAGCGAAGAACTGAACGTTCGTCACGGTGCCGACTGAATTGCTGACGGAAGCTCCGATGGCCACGTTGGCCGAACTGCTCAAGATGGCGTTGTTGGCCGGGTTGGTGATGGTGACGCTGGGCGGAACGTTCGCGCCACCGACTGTCACATTCACGGCGCTGGAGGTGGTGGAGAGGCTGAAGTTGTCCGTGGCGACTGCGGTGAGCGCATGACTGCCAAGGGCGAGGCTTGCGGTGATGGTGTAAGGAGCGTCGTTGGTGCCGCCAAGTAACGTGACTCCGTCGAAGAATGTCACATTTGTGACGCTACCGCCCGGGTCATTTGCGTTGGCTACGATGGTGACATTGGCCGGTGCTGTGAAGTACGCGCCGCTGGCAGGGGAAGTGATGGCGACAGTGGGAGGTACGTTGACTGGTGTGGAACGAATGTAAGAAAAACCGGGACCTGCGGGCAGATTGGTAAATTTAAGGGAGAGATAAATGTCATCCGAAATAAGATGCACAACGAGTTGCTGGCCGGGAAAGTTGATCACCGGATTTCCTCCGCCAGCGGTTGTCCAGTCTGTGTAAGTCAGTGTCGCGTAGTTGGAGAGTGCGCCCACTGCCCATTCTGTGTCGGCAGGGCTGACGAACTTGGTGAAGGCGGATTCTGTGACGGCGTTAAACATCCCGCCCGTGCCGAAACCCACCGGGGTCGCGCGGGTCAACGCAACGCTGGGTGTCAGTTGGTCACGGTCACCCGGGTTTGGGTAGGGGGCTGCTTGAGTGAATGCGATCAGCGGGCCATTCCAGATCGTGGCGGCTGATGCCGTTTGCAGTGTGTGCGAGAGCGTTATGAAGACCATCGCTCCAATGATGAGTCGTAGGAGCATGGAGTGTTGGGTGGATGATGGTTCGCGCATAAATGTTTCGAGCTGGTGGATCACCAGAAAATTATCCAGCGATCACAACTAAGAGGTGCGTTCTTGGGAGAATGTTCCCGACAAGCGGCGAAAACCTTTTGTGAGGCGCGTGTAATTTGAGTGCGGGTGAATCCGGGTGAGTCAGTCGGAGACTCATTGTCCGCGTCGTCGAAAAAAGTTGTGGCGCAAAGCCGGACAGACTTTGCGCCACTCGTTACCTTCAACAACAACTCAACTCAGTAAACAAAAACAGCAACGGTCACTTGCGAACAGATTTTCGGGAGCGAGCAGCGATGGTTGCGACACCAAGGCCGAGCATTGCCAGAGAGGAGGGCTCAGGCACAGCGGTAAGGAAGCCGCGAATCTCGCCACCGCCAAAACTTGTTGAATGGATGTTGAAGTAAGTCCGTCCGGCAGCCATGGCACTGGTGATGGCTGATTCCGCGCCGAGTGTCGTTCCGCCGTTGGCTGTGATGTATGCGGATGGATAGGTGGTGGTCAGGGACAGATCCAAGACGCTGGAGTAAGAGCCGGAAGTCACACTCAGCGGAAAACCTGGAAGCGTGCCGGGTGTGAGTACCACTCCCGCTGTGCCGGTGAAGGGACTTGCTGTTGGGCCATGAATGTGCGCCGCCGTGGTATTTCCAAGCAGTCCGCTGAAACTCACGTTTATGGATAAGGTGCGGGCAAAATTGTCATAGGCAATCGTGCCGCTGCCCAAACCCGGCGAGGCATTGGGTGGAGCTTCATTGGGTCCGCTCAAAGAGACGGAATACAGGAATACGGATGCATTGGCGGCCATCACACTGCTGACCAACAAGGCTGACAGGATTAGTTTTTTCATGGTTTTGATCGTTTGAGTTTTCTACTGGGTTAACTTTTAACAAGACGCGGTTTATCTGAACAACTCTGCGTCCCATGTGCGGGTACGAGGCATAGGAATAGATATGGTTCCCAATTTTTAAAGTTCGACCAGGTATGGAACATATTTGCGACTCAATTCTCTCATTCCAGAGATATGCATAGAATCACTTTTCCCATTCTGCGGCTGTTTTGCGTGATCCTGTGCCTGACTGTCATTTGCAAAGTTCAGGCACAGACCACCAACAGTGTCACTGGCGGGAACTTTACAGATTACACGATCAATGGATTGCCCGATCCTCCGTTCACACTTCAACGCGGCGTCACGTATGTGTTTCAACTCGGCAATGTGGGTATCCATCCGTTCTGGATCAAAACAAATTCTGGCTTTGGTGGGGCGGGCGCATTTGTTACTGGCGTCATCAACAACGGGGCAACCTCTGGCAGTGTCACATTCACAGTTCCCGCCACAGCTCCCAATTCGATGCTCTATCAATGCGGTAATCACGGTAGCATGATGGGCACTCTCACCGTCGTCACGCCCGTCACTCCTCCCACTGTGAGTATCATCCACATCACCGTAGGCGCGTTCATCACCGTCCGATCCACGGGCACGAACGGATGGAGCGTCATCCCGGAATTCAACTGCGGCCTTGCTTCAACAAACTGGAATGCCGTCAATCCGTTCACCAACTCCTTCAACAACGGTACCAACACCACCACGTTTCCCCGACTCGAAGCGATCTGTGGTTCAACAAATGTCCTGATCCGCATTCGCAACCAGTCAAACTAGATGCGGATTCATAAGTGGTTCTTCGCTGATTTGAGTGGATACCGAGTTTGCCAAAGCACCAACATCCAAGCACCAAGCAAAAGAGAAGCTCCAAGCACCAAATCTTAAACGCGTGCTGGTTTGCGTTAACATCGGAGGAACAGATCGTTCACCAAGCCAGCAGCAGCTTGCGCCGATGGCTGTATTGGAGGTTGAAGTTTGGAGCTTCTCTGGTGCTTGGATGTTTGAGCTTGGTGCTTCAACGCTCCGCTCTCCCGATACTCAACATTTAGCGGCTTCACCAGAACAGCGGTGCTCAGTGAACGCCGTTTCTTGAGACTTGAGGATAATGGGCGTCTAATTTCTGATGGAGTGCTCACGGCCCCTCGCCCGTGGCGCGTGGATGGTAAAAAACGTATGAAATGATTCCATGCGTGTGGGTAGCGGCGCGCTGCGGGCGAGTAACCGCCCGCGCTTCGATGCCAGTGGCAACGCGCGCCTCACTCGGTCGTAATCACACCCCAAGTGATACCCCCTTATCCATGGTTGTTGCCCGGACGTTATTTCGCGCCTACACTTCAGCCAACCGAGAGCATGAGCCATGTCAATGTCCGCTGGCGTGCCAAACCTCAACTGGCACGCCGACCCACACAGGTTGGTGGTTGCAGGTGCAGACCAACGGACTTACAACAGGACTCCGCAACAACTGGTTTGATGTGATAAGCTCGTCGGCGACGAACAATGTGTCTTTGCCGCTGGATGCAAACCAAGGCAGCGTGTTCTATCGCCTGATTTATCCGTAGTTTGATATCATGAAAATGAAAACACTTATCCGATCGCTGCTCGCGGTTGCGGCAAGTTTGCCGCTGATAGCTTCCGCGCAAATCACGATCACCAACGGCGTTCAGAAATACGCCTCGCTCGCGAGCACCACGGTGAACATGAGCGGCAAGTGTGAGTTATGGGTGACGAATGCCGCCACGCCGCTCACCGCGTGTACCCTCAATCTGAATTCTCCCGACGCATGGTTGTTCCTGCCGGGCGTGAAGGCGTCCGTCGTCGCCACAGCCACCTATCTCAATCAGATCAAGATCAGCGGAGCGTCGTCTGTGGCTGACGTGAATTGCCGCGTTGTCCAGCACGGCGCAGCCGGCACGGTGGTGATCCCGCACGCATCCACGTTCCAGCCATTGCAGGTGTTCAGCGGACCGAACTTCACCGGCAGTTCATCGAATCTGACCCAGAACCTTTATTACAAAGGCACGGCGCTCGGCGTGTTGAACGCCTCGATCAGTTCCTTCAAGCTCAAGCGCGGTTACGTGGCGACGTTCGCGCAGAATGAAAACGGCAGAGGCACGAGTCGTAACTACGTGGCTCAGGACGGTGATATGGAAGTGAGCGTTCTGCCCGATGCGCTCGATGACAGTGTACGCTTCATTTACATCCAGCCGTGGCGTTGGGTGGCAAAGAAAGGTTCGTGCGATGTCTGGCCCGGCGATCTTAATGCGGCTTGGTGGTATAACTGGGACATCAACCAGAATTCACCGCGCGACATGCAGTATGCGGCGATCAAGCAACAACCGTGGTGGCCGGGCTTGAATCAGGACTGGCAGACGCGTGGCGTGAATCATCTTCTCGGCTACAACGAACCCGACAATTCCGTGGAGGACGCTTACCAGAATCTGGTGCCGCCGGGTTCAGTCTCCGACGCCGTGGCACGTTGGCCGGAATTGTTGGAGCCGGGATTGCGTGTGGGCGCTCCGGCGGTGACGGATGGCGGTCAGGGTTGGATCACCGACTTCATGAACCAGGCCAACGCGGCGGGGCATCGCGTGGACTTTGTGCCGGTGCATTATTATCGCTCGTTCGGGAACAACAACGATCCGCAGGGCGCGGCCAACAATCTCTACAATTATCTCAAGGCCATTTACGACATGTCCAAGCGGCCCATCTGGGTGACTGAATTTAACAACGGCGCCAACTGGACTGGCGATGCCGACCCGACATTTGAGCAGAACAAGAATGTCATCGAAGCGATGATCAACATGATGGACGCACAGCCATGGATCGAGCGTTACTCCGTTTACAGCGCCGTCGAGGAGGTTCGCCAGATCTATTACAACGCCGGTGGTTTGACGCCGATGGGTGTGATGTATCGCGATCACGTTTCGCCGCTCGCCTATCTGCAAGGCTTGCAGGACAACGGCACGCGTAGTTTCACACAGCTCCGGTTTGAGACCAATTCACTCGACACGTCTGGTTACGGCAACAATGGCATCACCTCCGGTACACCGGCCTACACGAACGGCTATCGCGGTCAGGCCATGGTGTTCGACGGCGCGAACACGAAAGTCACGCTCCCACCCAACGTCGCCAACGGCAGTTCGTTCACCTTTGCCGCGTGGGTCTATTGGAAA
The DNA here is from genome assembly GCA_031423875.1 of Verrucomicrobiota bacterium. Taxonomy (GTDB): domain Bacteria; phylum Verrucomicrobiota; class Verrucomicrobiia; order Limisphaerales; family JADLHS01; genus JADLHS01. The sequence continues at coordinate 13,586 of JANPGI010000075.1, forward strand.
GGCGGCGGTGATTGGCAGCGCATCTTTGATTTCGGCAACAGCAGCACGCACTACATGTTTCTCTCGCCTGGCGGCGGTGGCAATTGCCGGTTCGCCATCAAGAACGGCGGCACGGAACAGATCGTGCAGACCGCCGCGCTCACGCAAAACCAGTGGCAACATATCGCGGTGACGCTCGTGGGAAACACCGCTCGGCTCTACGTCAACGGCGCGCAGGCAGCGGTGAACACAGGCATGTCCATCACTCCGGCGAATTTCAAGCCACGCGTGAATTTTCTCGGCGACAGCCAGTACATAGCCGATCCGCCATTCAACGGCCTGCTGGACGAAGTCCTCATCACGGACACTGCGCTGTCAGCGGCGCAGATCGCATCGCTCCAAACCAACACGCCGCCGCAGTTCACCAGTAACTCCATCGCGGGTGGTTCTGCGATCGGGGGGCAAAATTACGGCGGCACCATCGCAGGCATGGCCACGGACGTTGACGCTGGAGATACGCTCACCTACTCGAAGGCGGTCGGCCCCGAGTGGTTGACGGTGACGGCAGGCGGCACGTTGACCGGCACGCCGGGTGATACCGACGGTGGAACAAACATTTTTGTCGTTCGCGTCAACGACTCTGCCGGTGCGGGTGCTTTCGCGCAACTCACCATCGTCGTCAATGGTCAGGCGAACATGATCGCGCGGTATGAATTCGACGGCAACGCGCTGTCGAGCATCGGCACATTGCATGGGACGGTGATCGGTTCGCCGACTTATGTTGCGGGACATCTCGGTCAGGCCATTGATCTCAACGGCTCGAATCAATCCCTCACGCTGCCGGCAGGCGTGGCCAACTCCGATGACATCACCATCGCGACTTGGGTCAACTGGGACGGCGGCGTGCAGTGGCAGCGCATCTACGACTTCGGCACAGGCACGAGCCAATACATGTTTCTCACTCCGAATTCGGGAAGCGGCACGTTGCGCTTTGCGATCAAGAATGGCGCGACCGAGCAGATCATGGATACAACCGTATTGCCCGTCGGCCAGTGGCGGCATGTCGTCGTCACGATTGCGGGCAACATCGGACGTCTCTACGTGAACGGCGTGCAGATGGCGGTCTCCCCGACGATGACGATCAATCCTTCAGACATCAATCCGACGATCAATTACATCGGCGACAGCCAGTTCGCCGCCGATCCGTTATTCAATGGCCGGGTGGACGGACTTTACATTTACAACTACGCGCTCTCCGGGGCGCAGGTCGCCTCGATTTACACGAATCAAGCACCCGCATTCACCGCCGATCCGATCTCTCGCTCGAACGCCATTCCGAGTGCGGCGTATGGCGGCACGCTGGCGGGAAGTGCGACCGATCCGGAAGGCAGCGTGATCACCTACCGCAAAGTCAGCGGCCCCGCGTGGTTAAAGGTCGCTGGTGACGGCTCGCTCAGCGGCACGCCCGGCGCGGCGAACGTCGGCCCGAACTCGTTCCTCGTCCGAGCCACAGACGTTGCGCCCATCAGCGATGACGCCACGTTGAACATCCACATCACGCCCGGCACGGATGTGATCGGGATTTACGGTTTCGACAACAGCGTGACGAACTCGCGCGGGTTCAATCACGGCGCGGCCACTGGTTCTCCTGCCTACGTTGCTGGAGTGAACGGTGCGGCCCTGAATTTTGATGGGGTGGATGATTACGTCACACTGCCCGCTGGGACGATGAACGTGAACGACATCACAATTTGCGCGCGGTTCAGGTGGAACGGCAGCGTCGTTTATCAGCGCATCTTTGATTTCGGTAACAACACCACACAGTACATGTTTCTCACGCCGCGCTCTGCCAGCGACACATTACGGTTTGCCATCACTACCACCGGCAACGGCGCCGAACAACGTGTGGAAACCCCAATGCTTGCCACCGGGGTTTGGGCGCATGTGACGGTGTTGCTCGAAGGCAACAGCGGAAAGCTTTACGTCAATGGCTCTCTGGTCGCGTCGAACTCGGTCACGCTCAATCCCTCTTCGTTCAACCCTGCCGTCAATTACATCGGCAAGAGCCAGTGGCCCGATCCGTTGTTCAGCGGAGCCATGGATGATTTTCACATCTACAATCGCGCGCTCACAGAATTCGAGATCGCCAACATCGCCAATCCAGCGATAGACAGTGACGCCGATGGCCACTCGGACAGTGCGGAAACGAACGTGGACACTGATGGCGATGGGACGCCCAATCATCTCGACAGTGACAGTGACAATGACGGAATGCCGGACAGCGCGGAGATTTTTGCCGACACGGATGGCGACGGCACGCTGAACATCCGCGACACGGACAGCGACAACGATTCCATGCCCGACGGCTGGGAAGTGGCGTATGGCTTGAATCCGTTGAGCGGAGCTGACGCGAACCAAGATTCAGATGGCGATGGTCAGTCCAACGCCGCCGAACACTTGGCGGGCACGCAACCGAACAACGCGGGCGATTACTTCGCGCAGGCGGTGGCGGCGGGTGCGCCGATCACGATTTCTGTGAATGGTGTCGCGGGGCGGACCTATATTCTCTGGCGCAGTCAGACGCTGCCAGGTTCGTGGACGGGCGTTCTTACCAACGGCCCGCTGGTTTCCAACGGCCCGTTGTTGCTCGCGGATCCCGCACCGCCTGCTGAGGCTGCGTTCTATCGCACGTCGGTTTCCGTGCCGTGAATTTTGGACGGAGTTGGTTTGCGTCACAAAAGCGGCGGTGGCTTCAGTGCCTCTCTGTATGTGGGTTTGGAATGAACATGATTAAGCCGATCTTAAAACTTGAATCTGCGGTGGTCGGCGCGATGAAACGTCTCTGGTCATTGACTGCCGTGGCTCTGATTTTTGCTGCCGATCTTCTGATATCGCCCGTCTCGCTTCGCGCACAGGACCGCACGGTGCTTTTCAGTGCCACTGGCACTGGGGTTTCCAAGGCTGCCACCAATTGGGGATTGGATACCGCTTGGTATAGCGAAGACAACGTGCGGCGTGGTGTCGTTTTTATGGGGAGCAATCAGGTGGACGTGGTGCGGATTTCGTTCACACCCACTTCAGCCCTGGTGAATGGAGACCTTCAGGCAAATGAAATCGCGATACTGACCAACCGCTTGAACTGGGTCAGCAAATGGACACGTCCCGCCACCACCGTTTGCATCAATGAAGATTCGCCCAGCGTGGACGCGTGGTTCAAATTGGGCAACGGCTACATTGATCCCGCTCGTTGGGCGCAATTGATTGATGTGACCACCCGGCGGGCGCAGGAGAGCGGACGGACGGTGTCAGGCGTGTCGCCGTTCAATGAGCCGGATCTTTACCGCGCCGAGCGGCTCGCGGACATGACAACGTTCTTCGATACGGTAGGCGTGCTGACGAACAATCTGCGGTTCATCACCAACAACATCCGGATCGGCGGCGGCAACACGCTCAACACGGATCAGGCGAATTCCTGGTATAATTTCTTGAAGTCCAGGCTGGGCGAAGGCAACACCCACCAACTCGCAGGCAGCTTTGACAACTACGCGAGTTTTTTTCAAAACGTGGCGGCGAGCGGTGACCATCCTTCGAACGATGAACTGCACAATGTGATGGAGGCCATGGTGGGTGTCGAATATGGTCTGCAAACGGGCATCTGGTGGGGCACAGCGGAGCGGGCGCGTGGCGAGTTTGTGAAGGCGAGCGACGGAAAACGGCTCGGCTATGCGGAACATCGAGCCAACTGGACGGCGGCTTCGGTTTATCGCGCTACCAACGGCGCGGTGCAGGCATTCGTCGGCGAGTCGGAACGACAGGCACTGCCGACCACCTACCGATTTTTCTCCAGTGATCGGGATGTCTTTTACGATGGCGAAGGACCCCGGCGTGATTACACCGTGACGACGACAGGCGGCTCTGGCTATCAGACGGCGGCCCACCGGAATGCAGAAAAGGTGTTGAACATCACTTGGGGCGCGGATGTGCCACCGGCCATCAATGGTCGTTACTACATCGTGAATCGCAGCAGCGGCAAGGTCATGGAAGTCGCGGGTGCGAGCGCGAGCTCCGGTGCGAACATCCAGCAGAACACTTTCGGCGGCGGCACGCATCAGCAATGGGATGTCGTCCCGTTGCCTTCGACGAACGGAGGCGATTACAGCTACTACTCTCTGACTGCGGCGCACAGCGGCAAAGCTGCCGACATACAGAATTTTTCCCTCGGTGATGGCGGCAATGTCATGCAGTGGGATAACGCGAACAGCGTGAACCAACATTGGTTCTTGGAATACTCAACGAACGGCTACTTCTACATCCGCAGTCGTTGGAGCGGGAAGTTTCTTGAGGTTGCCGGAGCGTCCAACGCCGATGGAGCGAACATCCAGCAATGGAGTCTGATCACCGCCGGATCAAATCACCAGCAGTGGCGACTCGTTCCCGTGAGCGCGTCGCCGACCGACTTGACCGCGCCAGCAACTTTGACCGGAGTGAGCGTCACCACCAATGCCCATTCCGTTCGATTGAACTGGAACGCGAGCACGGCGGCAGACCTCGCGGGTTACACCGTGCTGCGCAGCACCACAAATGGCGGGCCGTACGAAACCGTCGCGCGCGGACTGACGAATAATTTCTTCACCGACAAATTCGCGAACAAGCCGCAGACCTATTACTACGTCGTGAAAGCCGTGGACAAATCCTTGAACAGCTCGGCGAACTCCGCGCAGGTCAGCGCGAGGCCGACGCTCATCCCGGCACAGGTCGCGCGATATTCCTTCGATGGAAATTCCAACGACAGTTCCACCAACGCAAACCATCCGATCGTAATCAACAGTTCGCCGACGTTTGTCGCGGGCAATTACGGCTCGGCACTGGACCTCGACGGCACGAGCCAATACGAAATGTTGCCGGCGAATATTCTGGCGAGCGTGACGAATTTCACGATCGCCCTGTGGGTGAACTGGGACGGTGGCGCAGCGTGGCAACGCATCTTTGATTTCGGAAACGACACCACGCAATACATGTTTCTCACGCCCGGTTCAGGGGCGGGCACGTTGCGGTTTGTCATCACGACCAATGGCGGTGGCACTGAACAAATCCTGCAAACGTCGCCGTTGCCCGTCGGTCAGTGGCGGCACGTCGCTGTCACGCGCAACGGTAACACCACGAAGCTTTACACGAATGGCGTCGTCGCGGCATCTGGCACGATCACGATTGCGCCCGCCAATTTCAATTCGGCATTGAATTATCTCGGCAAGAGCCAGTATCCCGACCCGCTGTTCAATGGTCGCTTGGACGAGTTGTTCATCTACAACTACGCCCTGAGCGACACCGAGATCACGCGGCTGATGAACAATCTGCCTCCTCCGCCGGGCACGCCCACGACCTTGTCCACGGTAATCGCTGGCAGCGCGATGAACTTCTCGTGGCCGTTGAACTACTTGGGCTGCCGACTCGAATCGAACTCGCTCAGTCTCACAGCCACGTCGAGCTGGTTCACGGTTTCCGGTTCGTCAGCCACGAACCAGATGACGCTGCCGATCAACGCGTCGAAAACTAATGTCTTCTTCCGGCTCGTTTATCCCTGACAGCCCTGCCGGATGGATGACGAAGTTGTAGGCGACGAGGTGACGAGTCATCAGGGAAGGCACTCCTGACGTCGTGTCCTAAAATCGAAACTCTGGAATTGTTTTATCGGACTTCACTTTTCACGGTCATCCGCATGAAAGCGCATTGAGGGAGAAACGAGCGTGTGATTCACTGGGTGAGTGTCGCATCCGCATTAACCCCGATGCCTGCGCGATTTGGCGACAAGTAGCCGCAACGTGGCGTTCAATTATCTTTTATGATCGCTACTCTCAACCTACCCAGTGAATGCGCCTCAGAAGTGTGTTCGTAAAAAACAACTCAGTCTCAATATTATTATGTCACAACCAAAGTTTATTCAGGCGGCCTGTGTGGCCGCAGTCATCATCCTCGGAGCACTCTCCTCAAACGCCGCAACCGTCGCCCATTGGAATTTCGATGGTGGCACAGCGGGAACAGCGTTCTCTGCAATGCCTGCTGTGGATAATTCCGGCAACAACAACACGATGTTCGGTTGGGATCCGTATTGGGGTCCGTCCTATTCTGCTGCGACCGCCAACGGTTATGGCTTGAGCTCACGTCACGATGCCTATCATCAAGACGGATACTCGGCTGGCGCGCCGGTTAATTCATGGTCGCCTACAACGTGGACGATTGAAGTCTCCGTTCGTCTCGACAACGTCGCCGGTTGGAACACCATCATTGGTCGTGACAATTCGAGTCAGGGTGAACCTGAATCAGATTTCTATCTCCAGAACAACGGCATTGATGATCGCTTCCGCCTGAACTTTGATACTGTCGGCGGTCAACGGTACGTTTTGGACTCTGATTTCGCGGCTGTGGCCAACAATTGGTATGGACTCGCTATCACCAGCGACGGATCCACAGTGACCATGTATGCCGACAAATCTGATGGCTTTGGTTATCAATCCGTCGGCTCGTTGGCGTTGAATGGTCTTAACAATAACGCGCTCAGCCAGAATAACTCAGTGTGGACGTTTGGTCGCGGTTGGTATGGCGGTAGTTTTGTGGATCACATCAGCGGCAACCTCGACAACATCCGGTTCAGCGACACTGCACTGACGCCTGTGCAATTGATTCCTGTTCCTGAGCCTACTGCTCTGGCACTTGGTGGCATTGGTGCTGCGATGTTGTTCATCCGTCGCCGCTCGAAGTAAGAGGCAGCGGTTTGATGATTGTTTTTCGAGAGAGGCAGGCTTCAAC
>JANPGI010000076.1:0-5303 GCA_031423875.1 Verrucomicrobiota bacterium
GGACGTCGCGCATGGCTGCGACTAATTCGGCGCGTGGCGTGCGCTTGAGCAGGTAACCCGTTGCGCCCGCTTGCAGTGCTTGAAAGATATGGTCTGAATCATCATACACCGTGAGCATCACGAACTGAGCTTCCGGCAACAGCACTTTCAATCTCCGCACACATTCCACGCCGTTCATGCCGGGCAGGTTGATGTCCATGAAGATGACTTGCGGATTGCCTTTGGGCAGCACCTCAATGGCGTCCTCGGCAGAACCGTGATCGCTGACGCAACGAAAACCTCCGGCGCGATTCACCCACTCGACGAATATCTCGCGGGCTTTCCGGTCGTCTTCCACAATGGCTACTCGGGTCATCATTTTCTTCATAGTAACTCCTAGTGTTGCATTGCCGTTAAAACAAATTTTGATGACAGGATCATTCGGAACTTGAACGAGGCCTGGCCGGACTGGAGTCAGCCAGCGGCACAAAGAATTCCACGGTCGTGCCCTCGCCCGGTGTGCTTGAAAGCTTGCTGTGCCCGCCGATCTGCTTCAATCGCGATACCAGATTGGGCAGGCCGTCCCCGGTAACGCGAGGGTTTTTTCCGTTGGCGTTCAACCGGTGCGGATCAAATCCCGGCCCGTTGTCTGTGATGACAAATCGCAACCCGCCCGGCACGAACTCAAGCGTGAGCCGCGCTTCGTTGGCCTTGGAATGTTTCACGACATTGTTCAGCGCTTCCTTGATCGCAAGAAACAGGTTGTGCCGGATTTCTGACCGCACGGAGATGTCTGGCAGTTCGAGCGGCAAGGCAAGGCGACACCGGATGTGCGCCGTGCTGAGAAAATCATGCGCGTAGCTGGAGATGTAATTGGTGAGCGATTCCAGCGTGTCATGGCGCGGGTTCACGGCCCACACGATTTCGTCCATCGAGCGGGTCAGGTCGCGCGTGGTGGACAGGATCAGTTCAAGGTTCACTACCGCGCGCCTAGGATGCTCTGGATCGTCCACGGCGGTCTGACTCAGCAATCCGATGCGCGTCAGGCTCGCGCCAAGATCATCGTGAATGTCCTGCGCAATGCGCGCGCGCTCGCGTTCGAGTTCGCGTTCGCGGGCGATGCGTTCAATCTTGGACCGGATGCGGCGACGGGAATCAAAATAAAACACCAGCGCGATCAACATCACGGCGAGGATGACCATCAAAAACTTGAACCAAAGCGTCTGCCAGAAAAACGGCAACACCACGATGTCCAGCGTGTCGCCGGTTTCGTTCCACAGTCCGTCGCTGTTGCACGCGGCGACGTGGAAGGTGTATTCGCCCGGCAGCAAAAACGGATAGGTGACACGGCGACGCGTCCCGGCCTCGATCCAATCCGAGTCAATTCCCCTGAGGCGGTACTTGAACCGCACGCGCTCTGGCGAGGTGTAACTCAAACCGGTGAATTGCACGTCCAACTGGCGTCGCCCCGGCTGGAGCGTCACAAGATTGCCAGATTTATCCTTGGCGTTGCCGCGTGTGTTGCGCGCCGGCGCAGAGCGTTTCGCTGAAACTACCGCGCCGTCCACGAGCACGTCCTCGATCCAGACGGGCGGGCTGATGGGGTTGGGCCGCGCGGATTGCGGCGCGATGATGGCGATGCCACGCGCGGTGGAAAACCATAGGCGTCCATCCGGCGCGCGAAATCCTGACGGTGTGAATCCTCCCGTGCCCGTCAGCGTGGTCAACCCCTCCGCCTTGCCGTACGTGAGCAAATCCAGTGTGGCAAGCGTCCCATCAGCACAAGCGTTCAAGTGCGCTTTGCTGACTCGGAACAATCCATGGGGCGAGTTGAACCACAGGTTACCCTCTTGATCGTCTTCGATGTGAAAGATGGTGTTCCCGGGAAAACCGTGTGTCGTGTTGATCGTGCGGAACACTCCTCCCTTGTAGCGGGATAATCCCATGTCCAGCGTGCCGATCCACAACGTGCCGTTGGTTTCATGGCACAACGAGATGATGAAATTTCCCGCGAGTCCGTTTGTCATCCAAAACGTCTGCAACTTTCCGTTCTTGAAATGCCCCAGCCCCGAACCCTGTGTGCCGATCCAGAGTTCACCGTCGTCACCAACTTCGATGGCTCGCACATCGCCCGCTGCCGCGTCGCCAAACGCCGTGAGTTTTTCCAACACGCCGCCACGCACACGCATCAACCCTTTGCCCGTACCGATCCACATCGTTCCCACGGGCGATTCTATGAGCGCGAGGACGGGGTCTGTAGTCGGAAACAGATTTGTCTGAATCGCAAACTGCCCGTTCTCCAATCGAAACAATCCGCCGCCCCAAGTGCCCGCCCAGATTTGTTTCTGGCTGTCCTCGTACACCGACCACACAAACGGGTTCGCCACATCAAAATGCGTCCACACGTTGTCCTTGAATCGATACACTCCAGCTCCCTCCGTCGCCGCCCAGACCGCGCCATCGTGTGCGCGCATCGTCGAGAGTACGGGTCGCCCCTGCCACTGATCCGGCGGGCTATGCATCGTCACCTTGCGCTCACGCAACAACGCCAGTCCACCATGCGTGCCGACCCATAGATTATTTTCCTGATCTTCTGCCAGAGAACACACCCAATCCTGCGGCAGTCCAGTCGTGCGGTTGAGATGTGACCACGCACCCGTTGCTGGATCAAACACGAACAAACCACTTTGCAACGTGCCCATGATCAAACGACCCGAAGACGATTCGCGCAGCGTCGTCACCGTCAATCCAACCCACGGAAACACTCCCACATCCGCGACCCAATTGGTTCCGCTCCACTTTCGCACCTTGCCCTCACCCAAGACCCACAGGTTGCCGTCGCGCGCCGCCGCGATGCCGTCGTAGTAGGGATTTGTTGAAGGATCGCCGAAATCAACCACCGCAAAACCTACCGACGTGAACCGCGCCACCACACCATTTCGCGCCACGTAGGCACGACCTCTTCCATCTTTGTCCGCGTTCGGATTGACGTACAAATTTTCCGCCATCAACCCGGTTGATTTCAGGATGCGCCCATCTGAAATCCGCATCGCATCGCCGCGCTGATTCAAGCACCACGGCTCGCCACGTTCGTCTTCAATGAATGTCTTGATCGGTGCCTTCCCCCATTCGTCGCAGTGCTTCAACGCCGTGAATTCACCGTCCGCGTAACGGGTCAATTCACCGCCGTCATGCCCGATCCAGACGACGCCGCGCGAATCCTCGAACAACGCCGTGACGCGGCTGTTCGCCAGTCCCTTGGTATTGGAAGAATCAAAATTATTGAAACGAAGCCCGTCAAACTGCGCGATGCCTCCATAAGTGCCGACCCATACGTAGCCACGCCGCGTCTGGATGACAGCCGTGGCGGTGTTTTGCGGTAAGCCCTCGTCCGCGCTCTTGATTTCAATGGCAAACTCCGTGGAAGTCGGAGGGAAAACAATCGCGCTGTTCGCGTTGGTTTGCGCGCGAGCAACCATCTGCATAAAAACAAAAGCAAAGCCGAGAATGGCAAAGCCAATCCGGGCAGCACCCTGAAGTTGCGAACGAAACATCATCTGGTTCACCTGTTACTTAACCGAACCAGCACCGCCGGGCAAGCCAGCAGCTTTCCTGACACGGTCGGAATTCAACGCCTCTTGATTGGTTTTTTTGCGCCAGAGGTGACTCATACCGATGTGAGAATTGTCACGCCGGGTGTAACGACACATCCAAGGAGAATTCAGACTGTCCCCCGTTTTGATGACATGAAGTGATGGGGAAAGTCACTAGCCTCTACATCAATCAATCTGGCTTTTGCGTACAGAATTAACGCACACGGAAATTGCCAATCTAAGCTCCATGAAGAAAACAAAACTGAATTTTTTGACCTACCTTGCGCTTGCTGGCGTTGCACTCGCTTTGTCAGCTTGTGGAAAGAGGGATGCAGCCATGGAGACCGCCCTTGCGCCATCAGTCACTCCTGAACCAAGAGCCTCCACGCCGGCTGCAACACAGCAAATCGCTCCGCCAGCCGCAACTGCGGATAATACGACGGACTTGACTACACTGACTCAAGCACTGCGACGATACAGTATGGAGAGGCGGAAGGTGCCAGCCGATTTGAACGAAGTCATAGCTGCGGGTTACTTGAAGGGAATGCCTGCCGCTCCGGCTGGGAAAAAATTTGGGATCAACACCAAACGACTGGAAGTGATTCTAGTGAATCAATAGTCACGACACGCTTAATTTAATGAAAAACAAAAAAACAGTTCAGCGCGACAGCAGCTTGTCGCGTGTCGCCGCATTCACGTTGATCGAATTGCTTGTGGTGATAGCCATCATCGCCATTCTCGCCGCGATGTTATTGCCGGCACTCGGCAGCGCGAAAGCCAAGGCGCAACGACTTCAGTGCCTTTCAGGCGAAAAACAACTGGGCATGGGATTTCATCTGTTCTCCTTGGAACACGAGGACAAATACCCGCCATCAGCGTACTCAACCGGAGATTGGTTGTACCAGCTTTCGTGGGATGATTACATCCATCGCTACATCGGCGGAGTTGATACAGACAACGACCTGCTGGTTGGCATCACGGGTGGGCTGACAAGCCCGGACAAGATCCCCAAAATTTTGAAGTGTCCTGCGGATAAGATTGAACTCTCAATCGGATACATGGTGTTCGGCCAACGTCGCACCTATGCCATGAACTTTGGTGGGCAGATTACGCCGGGAAACCCGCTGCCTCCGGCAACCCGGGGAGCTGGCGTCCTCATCATGGATCGGTCCGGCACCTTGCCGCAATGGGATCCTATCGGGTTCAAAAGCTCCTCTGTCAAAGATCATTCCGGGACAATTTTATTGGCTGAACAAGCAAACGGTCGCAATGCTGCAGGCAATGATTGGCCATCGTTTTGCGTCGGGCCAAATGATAACGGAACGATGACGCCGGATTGTTTTCAGATTGGCAATTCGCAGTACGGCTACGGAGCTGCCGCTTACGGATTACATAGCAAACGTTTCAATTATATTTTCCACGACGGTCATGTTTCCCAACTCAAGACCACGGACACACTCGGCACAGGCACTACCAACGCCCCCAAAGGCATGTGGACGATGACTCAGGGTGATTGATTTCTGGAAATCAATCACCCTGTCGCCAGTTTCCTTCGAATTAGGTTCAAACACTAAGCACAGGCGAACCTAAGGAGACGCTGAATAAAGCGAAGGTTTCAAATTTCAAAGATTGCTGAGTGGTTATGATCGTTAAGCGGCCTGGAAAATACTTCTGGCGGCTTAGGTGGGCGGGACAGTTCTGGTTTGGCGGTGGTGTTGAGCCGCCTTTTTC
>JANPGI010000077.1:0-9236 GCA_031423875.1 Verrucomicrobiota bacterium
CGCGGGATAGACGACGATGCCGTCCATCAGGCGCGTGAGCAGGCCGAACATGTAATCGAGCAGCGTGCAACTGTCGGGGAAGATGATGCGCTCGACGCTGCTGTGGCTGATGTCGCGCTCGTGCCAGAGGGCGACGTTTTCGAGCGAAGCCATCGCGTTACCGCGCAACACGCGCGCGAGGCCGGTGAGGCGCTCCCACGTGATGGGATTGCGCTTGTGCGGCATGGCGCTCGAACCTTTTTGACCTTTGGTGAACGGCTCTTCGGCTTCCAAAACTTCCGTGCGTTGCAAGTGGCGGAACTCCACCGCCCAGCGCTCGATGCTCGCGCCGACGAGCGCCATCGCGAGTTGAAATTCGGCGTGGATGTCGCGCTGCACGACTTGCGTGGCGATGGGCGCGGGACGGACGCCGAGCTTTTTGCAAACGTAAGCCTCGACGCGCGGCGACAGGTGCGCGCTGGTGCCGACCGCGCCGGAAATTTTCCCGACGCTGACGGTGTATTTCGCCGACTCCAAGCGGCGGAGCGCGCGGCCAAACTCATCATGCATGAGCGCCATCTTCAAACCGAAGGTCGTCGGTTCGCCGTGGATGCCGTGGCTACGGCCCATGCAGGGCGTGAACTTGTGCTCTTTCGCGCGGCGGGCGATGACGGGCAGCACCGCTTTCACGTCGGCGATGAGGATGTCCGCGCTCTGCATCATCTGCACGGCGTAACAGGTGTCGCCCACGTCGCTGCTGGTGAGGCCGAAGTGAAACCAGCGGCTGGCGTTGTCGTTGATCACCTCGGCGACGGCGGTGGTGAAACCGATGACGTCGTGGTTGAGGGTCTTTTCCAATTCGCGCTGGCGGGCGACGAGGCCGGGGAGGTCGGCGAACCATTTGTCGCAACCGGCTTTGATCTTCTGAAAATCCTTGGCGGGCACGACGCCTTCCTTCACCAACGCTTCGCTGGCGAGGAGTTCGATCTGCAACCAGATCTTGAGTTTGTTTTCGTCAGTCCAGATGGCCCGCATTTCGGGGCGCGAATAACGCGTAATCATCTGACAATTAAAAAGGAAAAAGTGGGAATTAAAAAGGCGGAATTAGTTTGGTGAAAATTTGAAGATGCTGAACCAAGTCAAAAGACACAAATAGCCGACCTGAAGCAAGACCACCCACCAGTAGTCCGAAATATCTTCATCACGATGATAAACTCTGAATCGCATGCCTCTCACGGTGATGGCGGTACCAGTCATCAATTCGATAAATACTTTCAGCGCGATCGGTCCGCCGAATGGAATCAAAATGACAAGGCCGGGATAATTTTGAATGGCGGTCTTTAACATCAAGCTTTGTTTAACTTCGGCGCGTCCTCTTTGCAACATTCAACAAATCCAGACTCGACTCGCTCGCCAAACAACGTAAATGGTAAATCGCAAATGGTTGCCGCCGACAAAACTGAAACCCGCAAACTTGCGGCAGACATCGTGCGTCGCGTTCAAGCGGCTGGCTTTGCCGCGTTCTGGGTCGGAGGTTGTGTGCGGGATTTTTTGCTGGGTCGCGAGCCGGGCGATTTCGACATCGCGACTTCTGCGCGGCCTGATGACATCGAGAAGCTTTTCCCGCACACCGTTCCTGTCGGTCGGAAGTTCGGTGTCGTGATTGTCGTCGTAGAGGAGCAGCAGTTTCAAATCGCCACGTTTCGGGCTGAGGCGGATTATCAGGATGGTCGCCGTCCGGAAACCGTGGTCTTCGCCAACGCTCAAGCAGACGCTGAGCGGCGCGACTTCACGGTGAACGGACTTTTCTTCGACCCGATCACGGAAAAACTGCACGACTGGGTAGGAGGCGAGGCGGACTTGCGCGCCAAAATCATCCGTACCATCGGCTCGCCGGAGGAACGGTTCGCCGAGGATCATCTGCGTCTGCTGCGAGCGATTCGTTTCGCAGCGCAGCTTGGATTTGAGATCGAACCTGCGACGTTCGCGGCGATCCAGATGCACGCCGCAAAGATCAAACTCATCAGCGCTGAACGTGTGCGCGATGAGTTGATCAAGGTGTTCGCGCCACCCTCTGAAGGTAGGGCGGGCAGTCCTCTGCCCGCCGCCCTTGGCAAGACACGTGACGGCGCGCTCGGAGTGACGCGCCCCACCTCGAATGCCGCGCGTGGACTCGAGTTTCTACGCGCGAGCGGCCTGTTGGAACACGTCCTCCCCGAAATCGCTGCCACTGTGACGTGCGAGCAATCGCCGGATTTTCATCCAGAAGGCTCGGTGTTCAATCATCTGTGTCTGATGTTGCAACAACTCCCGCCGGACGCGCATCCGTCGCTGCCGTGGGCCGTGTTGTTGCACGATGTGGCCAAGCCCTTAACAGCGACGCGCGACGAAAAGACAGGCAGCATCCACTTCTACGAGCACGAAAAAATCGGCGCGACGATGGCGGTAGAAATCCTTGAGCGACTCCGATTCCCACGAAAACAGATCGAGGAGATTTCCGACGCCGTGCTTCACCACATGCAATTCAAGGACGCGCTGAAGATGCGCAAGGCGACGTTGCGCCGGATGTTGATGCGCGAGACTTTTCCGCTGGAACTGCAATTGCACCGGCTCGATTGCCTTGGCTCGAATGGCAAACTAGACACGCATGATTTTCTCATCACGCAGTTGGCGGAGTTAGCGAACCAGCCAGAGATACGCCCGCCGTTGTTGACTGGATCGGATTTGATCGCGCTTGGGATGAAGCCCGGAAAAGAGTTGGGCGTAGTGTTGAACGAAATCCGTGATAAACAATTACAAGACGAGCTCAAGACCGCTGATGAAGCGCGCGAATGGTTGAAGTCCCGGCGGTGACAACGTTGAACCCCATTCCGTCAAACCTCGAAGCCCTGCTCCCGATACCGTTGCAATTTGTAGATCAATGCCCGACGGCTGATCCCCAACGCCTTCGCCGTCTCCGTGCGATTATTCTGATGCTCGCGCAAACCCTGCATGATGGCTTGCCGCTCAATCTCCGCCAGCCGCTGCGCGTCGGGCAATGCCGCTGGTGTAGCTTGCTCCACCACCGCGCGCACGCGCGCCGGCAGATGCTCCGGCAAGATCATCTCACCGCGCGACAACAACGCCGCCCGCTCCATCGCATTCCGCAACTCGCGTACATTTCCCGGCCAAGAATAACGCGCCAAGCCCTCCATCAATGCTGATGAAAACCGCGCCCTGCCCTGCGTGAACTCCGCGATGAAATGTGTCGCCAGCGGCAAAATATCCTCCGGCCTTTCGCGCAACGACGGGATGTTCAACTCCACCACGTTCAACCGATAAAACAGATCCTCGCGGAACGTTCCCGCCTTCACCTTGTCTTCGAGATTCTTGTTCGTCGCGGCAAGGATGCGCGCGTTGGTCTGCAACTCGCGATTTGAGCCCACGCGATTGAAGCACCCGTTCTGGGTCACGCGCAGCAGCTTGGCCTGCAATTGCGATGACATGTCTCCGATCTCATCCAGAAAAATCGTCCCGCCGTTCGCCTCCTCGAACCTGCCGATGCGTTGCGCCACCGCGCTCGTGAACGCACCTTTCTCATGCCCGAACAATTCCGTCTCCAACAGATTCTCCGGGATCGCCGCGCAATTTACCTTCACCAATGGGCCGTTCACCCGTGCGCTCCAAGCATGGATGACATCCGCCAACACTTCCTTGCCCACGCCGCTTTCACCCGTGATCAAAACGCGGCTCTCCGAGGGCGCGACCAGCGACGCATCCTGAAACACAGCCTGCATCAGCGGGCTTTGAGCGACGACATTCGCGGGAAGTTTTTGCTCACCGCTGGTTTTCACTGCGACAGATTTCGCCACACCCGTCGCCTTCTGGATCGCCGCGAGCAATTCATCCAGATCAATCGGCTTGGCCAGATAATTCACGGCGCCATCGCGCATCGCGCCCACCGCGTCACGGATGTCCGTGTAGGCCGTGACCAGAAGGATGGGCAGGTTGAAATTCAATTCGCGCGCTCGCCTCAAGGTTTCCAACCCGGAAATCCCCGGCATCCGCACGTCGGAGATCATCATGTTGAATTCACTTCCTCGTAGCGTCTCCAACGCGCGTTCACCGGAATCTGCCGTCACCGTGTCGAAGCCCTGCGACTTGAGAAAGGAATTGAGCAGACTGCGCTGTCCCGCGTCGTCATCCACGATCAGGATGCGCGGCGACTTGGAGAACTTGCGGGTATCAGAAGGCACACGCGGACAGTAACCGTTTCCCGCCCTGCGTTTCAAGGTCGCACCGGCGTGATGGGTGTGACTGGAAGTGCCGCTGAATTGTAGCGGGAGGCATCCTTGCCTGCCGTAGAGCCGGGCTTCCAGCCCGGCGGAAAGGCATGGATTGACGTGATGCGTTGGTAAAACAGAATGCGTTACGACAAAACAACGCGATTTCCGGGCGGCAAGGATGGTCGCCCCTACTCAACGGTAGTTCCAGTCACACCTGTTACATCAGGTCGGTAGAAATCAAAACGCCCCGGTTAAAGGCAAAGCCTTCCTTGGCGGGTCAGACATCGGGCTCCGTGGTATCCGGTTGACCCGGAAGATGCGTCATGCGCAGTTCACCCTTGAACGTGGATCGGCAACTTCAAACCGGAAATGGAAGCGAAGTTGCGCAGCCGTTCCAGGATAAGCGGGGTGATCTTGGTGCCAGCTCCGACGATCAAGATGTCCTGCTTGGTCACGATGTCGGCGGACAACACATGCCCGGGGCGTAACTCTGGAAAATCCAAGGCCACCGGACTCTTGACTGCGGCTTCGGGCTGGCCTCGTGTTGCGAGTTCAAAACAACGCGCCACGGCGTCGAGCACTGTCAGATCATAAACGCCCGTGTGCAGACGCAATTGCTCCAGCGCCTTGAATCGGGGGATTTTTTTTGCTTCGAGTTGCGCAAGGTCGGCGAGCACACGGATGATGCGGGCTTCAAGCGGGATTTCATCGCCCTTGATCGTGTCGGATGGAAATCCAGTGCCGTCGTGGTTTTTATTCTGGTAGAGAACGATGCGAGCGACGGCTTCAAGGCGGGGAATCTTGCTCAAAAGATCGTGGCCTACTTGCGGCACCCGTGCGACCGCATCCCTTTCCGGCCCGGTCAGAGTTTCCTCCGACCGCGCTTTCTGGTTCAACTCAGCGGGCAGACTCACGCAGCCGATGGGGCACAGCATGACTGCCAGATCAAGTTCCCAAGTGGACTTGAGCTCCAACACTTCCGCCACCTGCCGGGCTTGATCGCGCACGGCTTGACCGCGCCCGAATGAGGCGGGATCAGAGAGTGAAAGGATTTCCATCAAGACTTTCACGCTGCCGTTCAAGGTGTTCTCCAACAATTCCCGCTCGGCTGTCACCAGCCGGTATTGTTTGATGCCGCTGGTCAGGACTTCCGCCAATTTTTCCGGCGGACACGGCTTGTTGAGGAATTGAAATATCTGTCCGCGATTCACCGCATCCGTGGCCGTCTTCTGATCGGCGTTGCCGGTGAGCATGACGCGCACGGTGTCGGGATATTTCTGGCGCGTGATGTTGAGGAACTCGACACCACTCATGCCCGGCATCTGCATGTCGGAAACAATGACGGCGTATGGACATTCCTTCTCGATCATCTTGAGTGCGGCAAGACTGCCGACGGCGGTGTCTATGTCGAATTGCTTGCGCAGGTTGCGTGTGATGCCGGTGAGGATGTTTGCGTCGTCGTCAACGCACAGGACTTTGTTGCTCATAATTCAGTTCTTGTTGGTGGTGGTGTCAAAAAAATCTTTATGCCAGTCCGCCGCGTGATCAGTGAGCGATAAACGGCTCAGATACTCCGCATCCCAGGCTGGCGAGGAATCCGCAGTCCTTCCGCAACACACCAGGGCGTTCGCGGCGTGGACGGCTGTCAATGGCGTGAACCCCTCGTCCGCGCTGAGGCTCGGTTGGTGATGCAGCGCGATGGCGTCCACCACCGATACGGGCAATCCCCACAAGCCGAGCAGATAACCGCCCACGTCGGCGTGATTCGCGCCGAAGGTTTCCTGTTCCGCCTTGAGCAGATCAGCACCCTGCGACTGGGCGAGCTGGATGGTTTTGCCGTATTGATCGGGAAAATTGAATGCGAGAACTGTCTTGCCCACGTCGTGCAGAAGCCCGGCGGCGAAGGCGTGATCCACTATCTTCGCGGCGGATTTCTCCAGTTGTGCGATGCGCTTGGCGGCAGCGGCGGTGGCGAGGCTGTGATTCCACAACACGGCGAGCGAGAATCCGTCTGTCTTGACGGACTCGTACTGCGAGAAAGCGTTGAGCGACAGCACAAGCGACTTGATCGTGTCCAGCCCCAGAAACGCGGCGGCGTCTGCGGGGTTGGAAACTTCGCGCCGCAACCCGAAGAACGCGGAGTTGACCAGTTTGAGGATCTTCGCCGTCATACCGGGGTCTTTCGCGATGATGACACCAACGTCCTCCAGAGCCGCCTCCGGATCGTTCATCTTCTCGACGATCTCGCTGTAAAGGGACGGGATGCTCGGCAGGTGATCCATGCGAGCGACGAGTTGTTGCAGGTGCGCGTTCTTGACGGAACCTTCCAGCTCCATCGCGCGGCGGACCGTGGTGCGCAACGCTTCAGGATCGCACGGCTTCGACAAAAATTGATGTGTTGAACCGACACATTGCAGGATCAACTCCTGATCCGCATGACCGGAAAGGATCAGTCGCACGGACTTGGGAAAACGCTTGGCGACCTCGGCGAACAGTTGCGCGCCGTTCATGCCGGGCATCCGCATGTCAGACACGATCACATCCGCAGGCGTCGTTTCGAGGAACGCCAGCGCCTTTGCGCCGCTGTCCACAAAAGTCATGTCCCAGTCGTTGCGCATCGCCCGCATGGAGCGTTGCAATCCTTGCAACACCATGTCCTCGTCATCCACGAACAGAACGGTTTTTTTCATACGTGAACTTCTTTCTCCTCAGGTGTGTTTTCTGTCGCCGCTTTTGCGGCAGGTGCTATGGGTATCCGGATGATGAAGACCGTGCCTTTGCCCATCTCGGTCTCGAACGCGATCGTGCCGCCGTGTTTATCGGTGATGACGGAGTGGGCGATGGCCAGTCCCTGCCCCGTGCCTTTGCCGACGCCTTTGGTCGTGAAGAACGGATCAAATATTTTTGCGCGTGCATGTTCGGGGATGCCAGTTCCCGAATCACGGACGCGGACTTCCGCCCAATCCCCATCGCGCTTGGTCGTCACGGTGATCGTGCCTTTGGTCATGTCGCGATCCTTCATCGCATCCGCGATGGCGTGGGCGGCGTTGACGGTGAGGTTGAGAATCACCTGGTTGAATTCCCCCGGCAAACAAAGCACCGGCGGCAGTGTGGCGTCGAACTCCGTCACCAGATCGGCCACGTATTTCCATTCGCTGCGTGCCACGGTCAACGTGCTGTCTATGGCGTGATTCAAATCCACCTGCGTTTTCTCGGTCGTGCCCGGATGCGAGAACTCCTTCATGGACACAACGATTTTAGCAACACGCTCGATGCCTTCGAGCGATTGCGTGACGGCCTTTGGAATTTCCTCGATGAGATAATCCACGTCCGCTTTCTTGAGGGCCTCCTCGGTGGTGAGCAACAACTCCGCCGTCATGCGATTGTCGCGGAAGGCATCCAATAATTTTCTTGGAGCGTTCAACACGGGCAACAAGTCCTGGAACGAATCGCGCACGAAGCGGGTGTTGTCCCCGATGTATTGCGTCGGTGTGTTGATCTCGTGGGCGACACCGGCGGCGAGGCGACCGATGGATTCGAGTTTCTGACCTTGTTGCAACTGCAACTCCATCGCCTTGCGTTCAGCCTCGGCTTTTTTACGGTCAGTGATGTCTGCCACCATGCCAACGTGGCCGACGACATTTTCATCCTTGCGAACGGCGGCACTGCGGACATGAACCCAGCGTTCTTCACCTGATGGAAATACGAAGCGATGTTCGCTGTTCAATTCTCCGCCAGCGGCTACAACCTGTTTCCACTCGCCCGTAACACGATCTTTGTCCTCTGGATGCAATATCTTCATCCACTCGTTTTTGACCAGCTCCTCAAACGTCAGGCCGAGAATCAATTGACACCGTGGGTTGGCGTATTGGCAGATGCCGGTGGCGTCTGTTTCAAAAATGCCGACGGGCGAACAAGTGCTCAACGTGCGGAAGCGCTGTTCACTCGATCGCAGAGCGTCCGAAGTGCGGAGTTGTTCGGCGATGGATTCTTGCAACGCGGCGTTCTTCCCGGAAAGTTCGGCGGTGCGTTCAGCAACACGATGTTCCAGATGACGGTTGGCAGAGCGCAACGCGAAGATAGCCCAAGCGATGCCGCCAAGCAGCAACACGGAACAACCGAACAGCGCGAGGCGATACGCATGAGTCTTTTGCAGGGCGAGGCCGAACTGACCTTGATAGATGTGCAACATTTCGTCGGCCTGCTCGCCGGTGGGGATGGCGACGAGTTGGCGTGTCAACGCGTCCACCTTGGGCTTGCGCGACAAGATGGCGCGGGCGTGAGCGAGAAGACTGGTGACCATCTTGATGTCGGCATGGTTGGGATGCGCCTCAGTCCAAGCCCGCACTTTTTCCATGGATAACCGGATTTGCGGCTCCAACTCGTCTTCGGCAGTCAGACTGAAGACGAGCAGTTCGCGCATCAGGCCGTCGAAACTCAATTCCAGTTCTCGCCCATCCGGGGACGCGGCGGCTTTCTTGATCAACTCACTGCCAGCAATGGGAAAGTAATTGAGCGAATTGCGCACGACCGAGTTCTGTGTTTTGAACTGCTCGATCATCTCCTGTTTTTGAGACAGCGAATTGGAGAAGCTCGCAAGGGTACGGCTGAGAGCGACGCTGCCTTCCGCTTCTACAAACGCCGGGAAGTTGGTCAACTCCTGGAGCGTGGCGAATGACTCGTCCAGTTGTTCGGAGAAGCCGTCGTAATTGTTGAGCAGGCGGAAACGCGCCTTGAGCACGTCCACATTAAAGTCCGTGTCCAGTTGTTTGAGCCGTTGCACCCCGCGTTCGTAGCGGTCGTGCTCAGTGAATTTCACTCCGCTGCTGCGCGTGTAAAGCACGCCAAACAATCCGGCTACGCACAAGGCGAGCAATGTGATTTTGGTCATGCTTAGTTTCATAGCGGCCTCCCGTTGTATTCACCCGTCAGGGTGTTAAGGAACTTGACGATCAACCGGACATCTTCCTCTGGCATGGGCCGGCCCAACTG
>JANPGI010000078.1:0-5527 GCA_031423875.1 Verrucomicrobiota bacterium
ACCAGAAGTGCAGGAGATTTGTGCTCACATGACAGACGGGGAGAAGGTGGAAGCAACAAGACGAGCCACCTTTTGGGGTCTGTGGTGCGCCGCGACATGTTTTCCTTTCTTTTTTTCGATCTCGGCACTCCACGGTTCTAAATTCTGGTTCGTGGCGGCTGCGTTCGCAGCAGTTCAGGCGGTGGTTATTTCAGTTTGGTTGAAGATGCAACGTCAGCTTCTCAGTTCTACGACGTGGGCACAGCAGCAGGGAATTAAGGCTGATCGAATACGCATATTCGCTTTCGACAAAACTCGCTTAGATGCGAGAGGTGGGGCGCGCTTCTCGCGCACGGCGATTGTGGGGGTCTGCTGGAGTGGTTTGGCTGTCTGCGTGGGTCTGTTCGTCTGGCAGTGGGGTCAGATGCTTGCGCCAATGGTCAACTCTCCCGGAGGTGTCATTTCGTTGCCGATGAAATTTCAACTCACGAAAGTTCTGTTTGTTGTACTGGCAGGAAGTGCTATTCCCGGCATGACTATCCTCGGCTGGGTGGCCGTCTCGCAAATCCGCCGCTCGGCGGGGAAATTACACGGCCTGTGGCTGGCGGTGTTTGATGGACTGCTGTTTCCGGTGCTGGCGTTGGATGCTGCCGTTTTCGGTTTGGTATTCTTGACGGTCAAACAGTTCGCCAACAACACCGCTGCCGACAATATGATGCTCGTTGGCTACCAAATCGGGATTTGGTTAAGCGCTTGGATCGTTGTCTCTACGTTGGTTTCCGTGGTTCTCGACTGGCTCATCATCCGCCGCGTCTGGCGCGCTGTGAACAAACCGCAGGCAAGTTCAAACCCAAGTAGCAGCAAACGTGAGTCCGCGCTATCTGAATCCGAACGCGAGCCGGATGATTTGCGCCGACATACGTCGGCGGCTCCGAGCCGAAAGCTCACCGGGCCTCAGACATTTCTACGCTCACTGGCAGTCGGAGCGTTTGTCTGGCTGCTGGTATTTGCTGTAACAGCGGCGGTGACAAGCTTGTTGCCCAAAACTTACGCCGCTACGGTGCGCGTAAAACTTCCTACCCAAACATCGGTCAATAATTTTGACCCCTACCTCCTTCAGACCGAACTTGAACGGATAGATTCGCCGGAATTCTTCAAGCAAGTCGCCGCAGCGGCTGACCTCAAGACGCACTGGAAAGACTTGCTGCATGGAAATCAATCGGAGCAATCCGAGTATATGGCAATCCGATTGCGCAGTGCAGTGCATTATCTTCCCGTCCGAGGCACGGCTTTCCTTGATATTCGTTATCACAGCGAAGCCCCGGGCGAGGCGGCAGACATCGCCAAAGCCATCGCGTCTGTCTATCGCGAGCAATCGAAAGCGGAGATCGTCGAGAAAGCCAGTGTTCCGACGCGCCCGGTCCGTCCGAACCCATTCGTGAATCTGGCAATTGGTGTAGTTGGCGGCGGCCTTGTTGGACTCATCGCAGGCGGGATCACGGCACTCTATCTCAAGTCAAAAAAAACGCGCTCGTCGGGTAGCAGCGGACGTGTGTCCGCTCAAACCGCGCCGAGAACTCCAAAGCAAGACTGGATGACTTGGTCTCCGTTGCAATCACCTGAAGTGGGCGCGATTTGCTCCCATCTCACCAAGACCGAGCGGAATCACTTTTCAGTACTTGGTCTGCTCTTTGCAACGTGGATACCAGGAACGATTTTTGGCCTCCCGGTTTTG
Organism: Verrucomicrobiota bacterium; assembly: GCA_031423875.1. GTDB lineage: Bacteria > Verrucomicrobiota > Verrucomicrobiia > Limisphaerales > JADLHS01 > JADLHS01. The sequence goes on from JANPGI010000078.1 coordinate 1,715, forward strand.
ATCCGGTCTTTTCCTGCTCCCGGAAACTGGATCGTGGCTTCGGTGTGGGTGGTGCTTTTCATCGTCTCCATCCCGATGCTGCAAAGCATGGTGCGACACTTTCTCTGTTCTACCGAGTGGGCCAAAGCAAATGGCTACACACCCGACACACTCAGGCTGTTTTCATTTCGCGGCAGCAACCTTTGGACGGCGTTTGCGGTTTTGGTGGTGTCGCTTTTGTTTGCCTTTACTCAATACGCGGCATCAAAAGATGTCTTGGAATCAAGCCTGCGGAAGCACCAATGTCAGCCACAGCACAAAAGAAAAATGCGGTGACTTCACGCTTACTGCTTGCTTCACAGGAAACCTGGTCACCCACGCTCGCGTCCGGTGAGAAGCCAGACTTAGAGAAAATTCGGCAGGAAGCGAGCGACCTGATGAAGCAAGGCCGCTACGAAGACGCGTTGCAACGCCATCTCTGGTATCATAACCACGCATTGCAGATTGACCCAGCGCAGTCGGCTGTGCGCCTGTCGTTCGCGCTGCGGCAATGGGCCGAACTGTCGGGGAGTTATCCCAAGGCGCGGCAATCGTTAATGGAAACCCGCGACAGGGGTGTCCGCGAATTTGCTTCGGGTGGCGGCAGCTTTGCACTCTTCCAAGAGGTGGAAGCGATCAATGAGAGGTTGGGGCAAGCACAAGCAACATTTGAGCTTTTCACTTCCATCCAGCAGCGCTACCCCGAACTGGCAAAACAATGCTACTACGTGATGGAAAATGCGCTCATAGAAAAAGGTGACTATGCCGCCTGCGCGAACTTCATACCGGACTTTCAGCAACGGTTTGAATTCAGGCGCGACGTCTATCGGCGCACGGGCGAAATCTCCGACCGAACGCCGGAGGTGAATTCGGCGAACATCCGCAAGGAAGCGCAACGCAACTTCATCAATGACACTCGGAAACTGATCGAAATCCTTGTCGGTGTCAGTCGCATGGTCGAGGCGGAAAAAATCCGCGAGCAATCTGTGGCCGTGCTCAATGTGCCGGAATTGCAGTCCGCCGTCAGCGATGCGGAAGCGAATATCCGCGCCAAGCATGGGCAGACGGGCAATCCTGCCGCACAGCAATCCGTCGAGCCTGCCGACCTGCGTGAAGCTCGGGCAAAACTCGCTGAACTGAAAGTGAGTTTGCCGGAACTACACCCCGACGTTAAGACAGCGGAGGCAATCGTCAGCGAGATGGAAAGGCTCGCCCGCGAAGAGCCGACTGCGCCTGCTGACCTCCGCGCCGCAAAAATCAATCTTGTGCGAATGCGTATGGAGTATGGAGAAGCCTATCCACACACCAAAACAGCATTGTCTCGCGTCAAAGAAATTGAGCGAATATTGAAGGATGAGCCCAACACGCCGCCTGATCTCCGCGAAGCTAAAGCGCATTTGATCGAGTTGCGCGAAGAAGTTGGTCCTCAACATCCCACATTTAAGAAAGCCTTGGCACGCATCGCAGAGCTTGAGCGCATGACAAACGAAGAGCCAACCGCTTCTGCTGAACTGAGAGAGGCTAAAGCGCGCTTGGTGGAAATACGCATTGAATACGGCAATCAACACCCGCTTGTGCAGCAAGCCTTGGCCAGAATCCAGGTGTTGGAAGGGAAGTAGTATGAACGCATCTAAACACAGGTGGACTGGGAGGGCTGGCAGTCCTCTGCACGCCGTCGTCTGCCAACGGGCGTGTTCTGTATCACCACGACGGCGCGCAGGGGACTGACGCGCCCTACCGACTGAATTCATTCCGTGATGATCCGTGAAATCCGTGTCACAACTTTTCCATGACGGTCATGTGGTTTGTGACAACAATGGGCTCGAAGATATGAAACACAACCGCTGGTTCTTTCTGCTGTTGCTCCCAGTGCTGTGGAGCGCGGTGTCGTTGCTGCACTTCCATTGGCCGGGCGATGAATATGCGATGTGGGCCATCAGTTCGATGGCGGGCGCGTGGGTTTTGTTTCTTAAACCAAACGTCGGCGACATTCATCAATGGTGGATCCGGTGCTCTGTTGCCACAGCCGGGTTTTTCGTGATGGGTGGAGCGGGCTGGCTATTATGTTGGCTGAAGGTGCGCGTCCGCATCTGGCTGGTGTTCTGGCTTGGAAGCTCGGTGGGGTGGATGGGGTTCATGCTGATGCAATATCCCCGCGTCGAGCGGGCCTTGGCCAAGAACGGTTCGTGGGCAGCCTACCTCTTCACCGCAATCTTGTTGGCGACATACTCGGCCACTTTACTGACGATCATGGGCGGAGGAATCAAGAGGCTCTCAACTAAAAACAACCCAGCTTCCGCCTCAGATTCCAGCGCGACCTCGACCGATGCTTCGTGATGAACTCAACTCAAACCACGTCACCCGCATCGAATGACATCTTCGCCACGACGCATTGGACGGTCGTGCTCGCGGCGGGCAAGCGGCACACGCCGCAATCGGATCACGCGCTGGAGGAGCTTTGCCGCAGCTACTGGTTTCCGCTCTACGCCTACGTCCGACGGCGCGGTCACGCCAAGGCGGATGCGGAGGATTTGACGCAGGCGTTCTTCGCGCGGTTTCTGGCGAAGAATTATCTCGAAGGCTTGAGCGCGGAGCGGGGACGGTTTCGCGCGTTCCTGCTGGCGTCGTTGAAACATTTTCTCGCAAACGAATGGGACAAGTCGCAACGCCAGAAGCGCGGCGGTGGCGCGGAGCATCTCTCGCTGGATTGGCAGACGGCGGATACGAAATTTCAAGTCGCCGCCACGAGTGAGCCGAGTCCTGACAAGGCGTTTGATCGCGAATGGGCGGTGGCGTTGCTGGCGAAAGTCATTGAGCGATTGCAGGCGGAGTGTGCGGCGGATGGGAAGGCGAAGTTGTTTGAGCAACTCAAAGTTTTTCTCGCCGCAGGCAAAGGCGAGTCCGCGCATGCCGAAGTCGCAAACGCGCTTGGCATGGAGGAGGGTGCAGTGCGCGTGGCGGTGCATCGGTTGCGGAAGCGGTATCGCCATCTGTTGCGGGATGAGATCACGAACACACTTTCCGACCCGGCGATGGTGGACGAGGAGATGCGCGCATTGTTTGGCGCGTTCGTTTGATTCGCACCGGGAGACTCGCAGAAACTGTCGCGCGGTATTTGTGAAAGCCCGACAACTACGGGAACGGAAGGCGGTTCGCTCCCGGGCCGGTTGAGTCAAACGCGATGGGAAAACGCCCACCGAACGAAGACAAGCGTTATGTCCACGACGGCGTGACCGACAGCGTGATTCTCTGGAACACGGAAGACCTCGTTTATCTCACGGTTTATTCTGCGAACGGTCTGGCCAAGGGTGAATTGAAAGCTGGCGACAAAAAGGTGAAGGCTGGTGCGCTCGGCGGATTCGACATCAATGGTGACAACATCTTGCTGGGCAAACCGTTCATCTTCAACAAGGCGAACATTGACCAGTTTGATTTCTGAGCGGGGATTTTTTAACCGCTAATCTTCGCTCATCCACGCTGATCAAAAACTATTAGCGGAGATTAGCGCGGATTAGCGGTTTCTTTTTGGGCCGAGTCAGGGTGAGACTTTCGCGGTTGCACGCGTGGTGGAATTGGCAGATACGCCAGACTTGGGATCTGACACCGCAAGATTTAGAGGTTCAAGTCCTCTCTCGCACCACTTTTTTGAATCACTGAGTCTCGGCGCCGCAGACGTGCAGATACCGGAAAACACCGGAAATCGCCGTCAGAGGCCGGAAATCAATGACTTACGTGGAGAAACGACCGGACTTCTAAGTGTCGCCAAAAGCGGCCTATTCTTCAAATGTGCAGAAT
>JANPGI010000079.1:0-3665 GCA_031423875.1 Verrucomicrobiota bacterium
TCTTTGCCCACGTTCGTATCAATCACTTTGAGCAACTGAATGGCAAGGTTTTGATCTGCGTCCGGCTTCGGCTCGGCAGGGGTGCGGCTGTCCATCTTGAGCGCCATGACTTTTTTGCGGAGCGCCTTTTCGTCGCCGAAAATCTCGATGGTGTTGCCGTAGCTCTTGCTCATCTTCTCGCCGTCAATGCCGGGCACTTTCGCCGTCTCGCCCTTGATCTGCGGCTCGGGAATCACAAACGTCTGACCGTAGGTTTCGTTGAACTTGGTGGCAATATCGCGTGTCATCTCGACGTGCTGCTTCTGGTCCTGCCCGACGGGCACGATGTTCGAGTCATAGATCAAAATGTCCGCCGCCATCAGCACCGGATAGGCGAACAGGCCGTGATTGATGGGGATTCCCTTGGCCGACTTGTCTTTGAACGAATGCGCGCGCTCCAGCAATCCCATTGGCGTGAGCGTGGAAAGAATCCATGAAAGCTCGCAGACTTCCGGCACGTCGGATTGTTTGAAGAACACCGAACGCTGAGGATCAAGCCCGCACGCAAGAAAGTCCAAGGCTACATCGAGCGTGTTCTGGCGGCGCGCCGGAGCGTCGAAAAGCGACGTCATCGAGTGATAATCAGCGATGAAATAAAACGCCTCGCCCTTTTCCTGAAGCTCGATGGCGGGGAGCATCATCCCGAAATAATTTCCGAGATGCAGTGCGCCCGACGGCTGGATGCCTGACAAAATTCGCATGGGGAAACTTTAATAAGGAAACCATGAAAGCAGGAAGCAAAGAATGTCTCGGTCGCGATTTGAAATTCACGGTTACATGGTTTCCTTGTCAGAATTTTCAACCATGTGGTGAATAGCCGGCCGCTTCAGGCGACCTCCAGCCGTTTTTCTCGCCATCAAACTTCCTCAATAAAAGTGCGGTTTTATCTTTGCAACACGCTTTGGAGTGGCTTTAATGCGGCCTCGAATCGTATTCGAACCAAACAAACGTAATAAAATCAATATGGCTAAAGCATTGTCCAAATCACAAATCGCATCCGAAGTCGCAACCAAAGCTGGCATCTCCAAGAAGGCCGCTGCTGAAATCCTGGAGTTCATCGCGCAGCTCGCGTACAAGAACGCCAAGAACACTTTCACGCTGCCGGGCCTCGGCAAGCTCGTGTTGGTTAACCGCAAGGCACGCATGGGCCGCAATCCCGCCACCGGCGAAGCGATCCAGATCAAAGCCAAGCGCGTCGTGAAATTCCGCGTCGCCAAGGCCGCGAAGGACGCGATCCTCGGCACTAAGTAATTTTTTACTCCCCCACAAGGCGCTCTGAGTTTCTCAGAGCGCCTTTTTTTATTTTGAGGAAGATGGTTAACCGATCTGCTGAATACTGCCCGCCCTCACTTCCCATCGCTGTAAGTCCCGGCTGAGTTCGCGTGGCCAGTTTTCTTCCGTGCAGGTCATGAACACCTGACCGCTCGTTTCGCGCGCCCGTTCGAGCAATGGCAACAATCCACTGCGCCGTTTCACGTCCAGTTCGCCCATCACGTCGTCAATCAACAGCACCGGCGCGCTGCCGTGAATGCCCGTGAGATATTCGGCTTGCGCCATCTTCAACGCGATGGCGAGAGTGCGCTTTTGACCCTCGCTGCCAAACTGCGCTGCAGACTTCTCATTGAGCAATAGTTGCAGATCGTCCCGATGCGGGCCGATCAATGTTGCGCGAAAGCGGCGTTCGCGATCTCGCGCCTGTGCCAACTCGACGGCAAAATCATTCTTCACGCTCGGCTCGTAGGCCATGCGAAGTTCTTCTGCGTCCTTGGAGATTCGGCGATAAGCGAGGCGAGCAAGCGGCGAAAGTTTGGGAATCAACTCACGACGGTGACGAATGATTTCATTGCCCAGCTTTACGAGTTCATCGGAGAAGCTGTCGAGCAAGCGCGGGTCGGGAGAGAATTGTTTGAGCAACGCGTTGCGCGACCGGACGGCGTGCATGTAACGCTGGAGCAACGCGAGGTAGCCGGGCTGTGTTTGCGAGAGTAGCAGATCAAGAAATCTGCGGCGCGTGCGGCCCGTGCCTTTGATGAGTTGCAGATCCTCCGTGCAAAAACAAACCGTGCGCAATGTGCCGAGATAATCACCCAGCTTCTTTACCGGACGCGCGTCCAGCGTGAGATTCCGTTCGCGTGCAGACCAAAACATTTTGATCTCTCGCTCGCTTTGACCGATGACTTTGCCGCCAACGAAATAACCCTTCTGCCCATGCCTGATCATCTGCGCGCTGCCCACGCCGCGAAAGGATCGCAGCGTTGCCATCAGATAGATCGCTTCGAGGATATTGGTCTTACCTTGGGCGTTGTCGCCGAGCAACACATGGAATCCGGGCGCAAAATTCGCATCCAACCGCTGGTAATTGCGGAAGTCGCGGAGTCTTAATTGCGCCAGATGCACAGCGGGAAGGATGCGAAGCGGCGAGATGACTCGCGAGATTTTTTCTCCAAGCATGGTTGCAGCTACAAACTTCAGCAACATTTCCAGCCGCAATCGAATTGCACTTCACCGGCGTTTCAGGAAGGATTCCGCGCATTATGGAATGGATCACTCAACCGGAAATCTGGATCAGCTTGTTCACGCTGACTGTGCTCGAAATCATCTTGGGCATAGACAACATCGTCTTCATCTCGATTCTCGCGGGCAAGCTGCCCAAGGAACAACAAGCCAAGGCACGCCAGACTGGACTGATGCTGGCACTCATCACACGCGTTCTGTTGCTGTGCGGACTGGCGTTCATGGTTAAGCTCACCAAACCATTGTTCGAAATCCCGACGATGGGAATTCTCAGCCATCCACACGGCGTCTCAGGTCGAGACTTGATCCTGATCATCGGCGGTCTGTTCCTGCTCTACAAAAGCACCAATGAAATCCACGACAAACTAGAAGGTGAGGACGGCGAAGTGACAAGTCGCGTTGCGCCGAAGTTCGCCGCCGTGATCGCGCAGATTCTTATTCTCGACATCGTGTTCTCTCTGGACTCAGTCATCACCGCCGTCGGCATGGCGAAACATCTGGGGGTGATGATCGCCGCTGTGGTGATCGCATTGGTGTTCATGTTGGTCTATGCGGGGAAGATCAGCGACTTCATCCACAAGCATCCGTCGCTGAAGATGCTCGCGCTGAGTTTCCTTATGCTCATCGGCTGCGCGCTGGTGGCGGAAGGTTTCCACAAAGAGATCCCGAAAGGCTACATCTACTTCGCGATGGCGTTCTCAGTGGGCGTGGAGGCGTTGAACATCCGGCTGCGCGGGAAGAAAAAACCTGCGGTGGTGGAATTGCACCAACCGTATCGCTGATCACTGCGCGAGTGGACAAACGCATCCGCTGGGCTACGATGACAGCGGGCTGGCTGCGGTTGCAAACAAGTGGTTTGGACTTGAGCGGGCAGCCTGAACATCGAACCGAACCAAAAACATGAAATCTATCGCTACATTCATCGCGCTCATTTGCGCTGTAACAATCATCAGCGGTTGCTCCACCTGCTGCAAAAAAGAATCCGCCGGGAAATCCGCCTGCGGCATGAAATGCTGTGCCGATGGCAAAACCACTTGCGCCACCTGCCCGACTTGCAGCGCGAAGAAGTAATCAACCCACTTTTCACCACGGCCAGACTTCGGTCTGGCCGT
>JANPGI010000080.1:0-4538 GCA_031423875.1 Verrucomicrobiota bacterium
AAACTTTGCCGTATTCTTTGGCCTCTGGCAGTGCTTTGGAAACTTCTTCGAGAACTTTCTGCATCTGTTCTGGGGTCAGGTTGGTGGCTTGGAGTTGCTTGGCTAATTTTTCAAGTGTGTCGGCGGCGGCTTCAGGTTGACCGTTCTTGAGTTGTTCGGCGAGGTCTTTGCCGAGCTTTTGGGACTGCGCCTGCATGGACTCGAGCTTTTGTTTCATATCGCGCAGCTTCTCGATGTCGTTGAGCGCAGCTTCGATGTCTTTCATGAAACGATCCGTATTGTTGGCGGCGAGCGCGGCGACGGCTTCATCAATCTGCGGCAATTGCACTCCGGCTTCTGCGGCTTGTTGTGAGAGCGAGGACAAGGCGGCGTTGAGTTTTTGTTTTTCAGCATCGTCACTTTCGCCGGTTTTGCTGGCGAGGTCTTTGGCGGCTTCTTTGACTTTCTCGATTTCCTTCTGAAGTTTGTCCAACGCTTCGGGATTTTGAGCCTGGGAGTTAAGTTGTTTCTGCATCGCTTCCATCTGCTTTTGGAGACCGGCAGCGGAATCGTTGTTGCGACCGCTTGGCGAGCGCGCGGCTTGCCCCATTTTTTTGAGCGCAGGGTCTTTGGCGATCTGTTTCAACTCGTCTTTGAGTTTCTCGGTGGCGCTGGCGAGGTCTTTGAGCGCTTCGCTGCGGGTGAGGGACATTTTTTCCAATCGCTCGCCGATCTCAGACACGGCTTCGAGAGATTTCTTGGTGGATTCGAGCGCGGGCGGGCGTTGAACGAGTTCGCGCTTGGTGAGTTCGGAGACTTGTTTGCCGACTTCTTTGATGACTTTGGCGTCGGTCTGTTTCTGAATGCTCGCCTTGCGCCGATATTCAGGAACAAAGCCCAGTCCGGCGGCAAACACTAAAATGGCGACGGCCCAGCGCGCAGCTTTGGTGAAGGAGAACGGAACGAGTTTGCGCGGCTCAATCTCCTGCGCATGACTGGCGGCGTCGTGCATGACGAGGTCTCGCCAAGTGCCGGGAGGCTGGGTCTCGGCGACTTCGAGCGCGGTGCTCATGCGTTCGCGGAGGTTTTGTTTTACGTCCACCCAGCGGGCAGTTTCTTCGAGGGAAGATTTACGCCAGAAGCCGATAAGGAAACCGATGAACGGACAGATCGCCGCCACTGCGCCGCACCAGACAAGATAATCTTTTGAGATGGGCGTGAGTTTGAAGACAACGATAGCAATCAGCCAGAGCAGTGCGCCGATGAGTGTGCCGACAAAAAGTCCGCGCAAACCGCGCTCCACGCGCCGCCGCCGCGCAGCGCGTGCAAGCGTCTCTTGGATGATCTGGAGTTCGCTCATGGCTTGGCGAAGGTTGAACTGGGCAGCAGGATTTGGCTAGGCAATTTCCGGCGCAAAGTCAGTTGTATCAATGAGACATTCGACAGCACTACACATGTTTTGTTCTGATTTAGTTTGATCGTCGTGAGCGGTCTGAAACAGTCTGGGTTGACGAAACGGGGGGACAGGATGTGTCACCCAAACCCGCATGTTTGTGTGCTTTTTTTTTATTGCCTGATGTCAGGAGCGGGCGTTAGCTGAATGTATTCACAATAAATGCAAAGTGCGTGGCAACCGTCTTTTTGTGCGGCACGCGGTTTGCGATGTGGCAAGTAGTTAAAAAATCAGCAAATCCAGTATTCGTATGAAAACCCCCTACCACCTGAAATCAAGAATTATCCCAGTAGTTGTGGCGGCAACCCTCTGCGCGGTATCAGCCGTGAGAGTTTTGGCGGCACCTTATGCGTCCGGCGTCACCAACGACAGTGGCACGATTCGATTCGTAATGAATGAAGCTGGAGCGGATGTGAATGTTATCTTCGAAGACACCACCACTCTGGCGATGGGAGTCCTACCCAAAGGCGCGACTAATTTTTCGCTGGGAGCGCACACAGGCTTCAAAATCATCTGCACCAAGATCGGCAATGGTGTGCCATCGCTGATCAGTTCAGACGCTTTTACAAACAGCGTTTGGGGATCGCCGCGCGGAGTTGCTGTGAATCAAAACCCAAAAAACGGCAACTTGTTCGGGCGCATTTATGCAGGAAGCAGTGCTCAAAGCGGCACGTTTGGAACGACGTTGAAGCAAAAGGGACTTTATGCCATGAAAGCCGACCAGACGGACGCATTGGGAACTGGCACAAACGCATTTGGGGCATCGGGGTTTGGCACGGGCGACGGAACTGGTTTTGCCGGATCGGGTCCGTGGCGGTTGAGTGTGGCGGCTGATGACACGGTGATTGTGGCGGATTCCTCGGTAATCGGGGACGCCGTCTATCAGTACTCACCCAACTTAAATAGTTCAAATCTGGTGCTTGCGGGTGTTGGCCGGGTTGCGGGTCAGTCCGCAGGCACTCACGGTGGTCTGTTCGGCACGCCGATTATCACTGGCTCGATTGCCGGAGGAAATCTCGTTCTGTGGACTGGTGATGCCAATTTGCCAGCTCCTGCCTCGGCAACGATGGGGCCGGGCACTTCTCCGGGTTCATACAACTGCGTTTATCGTTTCGATATCAATTCAGGTCCACTCCCTTGGACTGGTGCTCCAAATTACGCCTACACAGTGGGGCTTGATGGTATTCCTAATCTGCGTGTGGAGATGACACTGGGTAAGGATGGAAAAATCATCGGCGCCATTGGCCGCGCGAATTTGTCGAATCCTAACATCCAAATTCTTGATCCCACCGGCGCGACACAACTTTACACGTCTTGGTCAAGCACAGGAGGTGCGAGTGATCCGTGGCGCGGGGAGGCCTATGGATCAACGCTTGGAACTTATGGTGGTGTCCGCGTTTCGCCCGATGGTCGCTTCTTGGCATCCGTTGGTATTGATAACGGCATCACAATTGCGAATCTGACCAACGGTATCCCTGACGATGCAAGTATTGTAGCGATCACCAATCTGGTAGCCACGGGCAATAGTCGCGGAATGGATTGGGATGCGGCTGGTAACATTTATGTGATCAGTTCTGGCCAAGGGTTATTGCGGATTTATTCCTTAGGGTTGACCACAACATGCGTCACCAGCAATGATTTCACTGGCACCAACGGCACGTTTAGTTTGGAACTCCCGCCACTCTCGGCCTCGGTGGTTGCGACAACACCGCAAGCCTCGCAGAATTTTGGCACACCGATTCCAGGCGTGTTCACAATCACTCTCAACACGAACTTTCTCACAGCTCCGCTAACGGTTAATTTCACCCGCAGCGGCACGGCGGCTTACACCAATCATTACACGATCAACACCAATGAAACTCCCAACGGTGTGATAATTGGAACCAACTCGGTGACGTTCCCGTCAGGGACAGCCCCAAGCGGCAATTGGTCAGTGGGTGTAAAAATCATTCCAACGCCAATTCCTGTCAGCACGAATACTTTGACCGTGGTGCTACAGGTTCTTGGCGGTTCAGGCAATCTGGCTGGAGCGCCCGCAAAAGACACCGTCTTCATCAGGAACACTGGCCCGCAATTACTCCTATTGGCTGCGGCCCCCGTAGCGCCAGCAGCGGGTGGCACGAGCGCAACGATGTACCGTGGCGTCACAAATGATTACGCCAAATTTGTCATCACCCGCCTTGGAGACACCAACGCCGCGACGTACACAATCACCAATATCACCTATGCTGGCACCGCTTCGTTCCCGCTGGATTACGGCGCGCGAGCGCAGCGACTTGACCCTGCGGGCAATGGAGTCTTGGTGCCGCCGGTGGATGGCCCAACATCAATCATCATTAATCCCGGCGACACTCTTATCACCTGCGCTATCGGAAACCCTGAGGCGCATCTTGATCTTAGTGCCGTTCGATCAAACCTCACTATCGTCGTGAACCTGACCAACACCGTTTCACCGTTCACGAACGGGGTCAGTGCTGAGAACACTCCTTATTCAGTGGGTACTGTTACAACGACGCTGACCATCATTGATAACGCTGTCGGGCCGGAAGTGGTTCTCTGGTCAAATCCGCTGACCAATGCTTTGGATAGCGTGAACTGGACGTTGACCTACGCCGCGACAAACTTCGCCGCCAACACAGTCTTACCCGCCGTGTTCCCCAACTACGACAACAGCAACTACGGTGGCGGCACGAACGACTTTGAAGTGACGTTCGGTAGTGACACGGTGGCCAACGGGGTGCCGTTATCTCCCGTCATGATCGCCAGCAACTGGACTAGTGCGTTGAAGATGACCGTCAATAAAGCGAACGGCGCACATGCAGGCGTGAACCTCTATCCGCAAGGTCAGAACTTTGTCGGCAACTATGCGCTGCGGTTTAACATGTTCCTTTCGCTCTACCAGTTCGCCAGCAACAACCCGAGCATCGGCACGCCTGCGCGCGAGTTTGCGACGTTCGGCGTCAATCATCTGGGTACAAACTGCAACTGGAAGACAGCGACAGTTCTGGCCGCCAACGCGGGCAACAGTCCGACGAATTCCGATGGTCAATGGATGGTCATCGGCGCTGCCAGCGGTTCGATAACGCCTGCGGATTTTGAATCCTAC
>JANPGI010000081.1:0-3878 GCA_031423875.1 Verrucomicrobiota bacterium
CCCACAGATCGAGTTCGGACTTCAATTGTGTCAGACGACTGGCCATCACCAGAGCAGTGAAATCTTGGAGCAATTCCGGGAGCGTATGACACGGCGCACAGGATTCGTAGGATTCGACCTTGAACGAGTGTCCAGTCATGCCGGGATGGGATTCGTCGGAGAACTCCCGTGTCGGCATGTGGCAACTGATGCATTGCTTGTCTATCAACGTAGCGTGTGAAGCCCGGAACGCAGTCGCGCCAGCAGGCAATTCCCCGATCGTGCCAAGCATCATGTTGTATTGAGGCGAATGATGCGGTGGACGGCTCGTGCTATTCCAGGTCGCACCGCGATGATTGTGGCATTGGGCGCAGACGTTGATGTTCACATCGTATTTGTTGGTGAACACGTCGGAGGTTGTGAGGAAGAAGTCGTTGGTTGAAGCGACGGCATAACGGAGTTGATTTGTTTCAACGGCGTGCGTGAGAACATTCGTCCAGACGCGTTTCTGATGCGGATCATGACAGACGACGCAGGTGATGCCGACGTTGGCGTCGTTGGTCACAGCTACGGCGGGATTCAACCCATCCACCAACGCCAGTCGCGCGGAACCAGAGTGACAGCGTCCACAGGAACTGATGCGGCTCGAAAGATTCATGTCCTCGACCACTGCGAAGTGACCGCTGGATTTCCATTCATCGAACGTGGGGTGGGGTGAGCCGTTGTGACAACCGCCGCAGACTTGCCCGGCAATCTCCTTGCGCGGGCGTTTGGTCAGGTCCATTTCGTTGGCGGCATGAGCGGCAGACGGGCCGTGACAACTTTCGCATTGGACACCCGCCAGATGCGGAGTGGCGATCACATTCTTGAAGCCGGTCGGTAGACCGAATCCGACCGTGTGACACGGCAGGCATGAGGCGTTGTTGTCCTGATGGACATTCTTCAAAGTATCGAGCGCGCGAGCGTGGGCTGTGCTCGATTCGATCTTGTGAACGCCTTCGTGACACTCAGCACAAGCTTGCGAGCCGGCGTATTGAGCAGAAGGCCCGGCAACCTTGAAGAATGAATTGCCGGAAATATTTATGAGCGTTGCGTTGCGCGTAAGGCTTGGCGAGCCGGTCGGTTGCCAGAATGGATTCCCGATCTCATGCGCCAGATATAATTGGTAGTAACCTGCCGGGCCGTCCCACGTCACTTTGACGCCGTTAGTGGTCTTGGAAATTTCCATCATCACCGGAGTGCCCGGAAACCCGCCCGGCGTGGTGATGGTCAGGTGTGGGACTTCCTGCGCGTCCGCGCAAGCTGCGATTCCGATGAGCAAGGCTAGGACACTCCTGAAGGCATGTACGCCTGTTTGCATTGGCCTGAAGATAGGCTGCGTAGATTTTTCATCTCCCCAGATATTGCCGATGACACGGCGTTTATTGTCTTCACGAAACAGTTATTGCCGACGAGAGGAGGAAGCCACGCGCAACAAACGGGGAGTGAAATGCAAGATACGCGCAGCCGTAGAGACGATTTAGAGTTATTGGATTGTTGCATGAAAAACCTCCTGACTCCGTCAGCCCCAGCTTCCGATAAAACAGCGGACGCTAAAGGCCGTCGCTCAAGAAGGCCGTGGGCGTTGGTTGTCGCGGTGGTGATGTTGGCGTTGATGGTCGGCGCGTGGCGGGTGGTGCGAAGCAAGGTGAGTGAGGTTCGCGTTGTGGAGACGGCGGAGTTCATCCAATTGTCCGATGCCACATTGAAAATCCTCCAAACACTAGACGCTCCAGTGACAGTGAGGTTTTACGGTCCATCGGATATAACAAAACTTTCGGCGAGGATGCAGGCGGTAGCGATTCATGCATCTGCGCTGCTCGCGGAATACGAACGCGTGGCAGACGGGAAGCTGTTGGTGACTCGGCGAGATACTTGTGCGGATGCAGCAGCAAGGTCGGCTGCTGGCGCGGATGGGATCGTTCCCTTCAATGATGCGAATGGCGAGGTTCACAGTCTCGGCATCGTCATCAGAAGAGACAAGCGCACCGAGGTGATGCCGCAACTTTCCGCCGATTGGCAGGTGGCACTGGAGTCGGATTTGAGTCGCGCTATCGTACGTGTGAGTGCGCCACTGGTGGCAAGCGTTCCAACTTTTGCGCCGCAGACTATTTCTCCGTCGCCCATTGATCCCGCCATCAGCGAGGAGTTGCTTAAGATCTTCCCCGACCTTGATTCGTGGACGTTAGATGACGCAGCAAATCACTTGCGCAAGGTGACACTGGAAAAGTTCACGGCGGTGGTCACAGGCACGAGCAACAACGTTCAAGCAGCGCAATCGAATCTGGCAGCCGCGCAGAAGAGCGGATCCGCCGAGTCTCAACAGAAGGCGTTGGCGGAATTCCAAAAAGCGCAGAGACAGCAAGAGCACACGCTCAAGCAGGTCGCGGCGGATTTGCAGGATCGCATCGCGGTGTTGGCGCGACTCAAGAGAGCGCAGGCCGAGCAGGTTTCGTCGCGTTGAGAATCAGCCGAACTCAATCTTGTGGCTGTGTGAGTTAGGACAAATTACGGCGTGTCTTTGACAAGCGGCGGAGAGAAGCGCGAGATCATTAAGATAGTGTAAAGCCAAGTTAGTGTGACGTTCACAACCCCAAACTCAATTCGCTCTACTATGAAAAACTTCGCAAACATCCCCTCGTTGGCGACGGTCATATGTGCGTTGACTCTCTCCTCATCGCTTCAGGCTGCACCGTTGCAAGGTCAGTTGATGGTGCGTCCGCTGACGCCGCAGGAAGTCAAAGACTACGCGCTGACCAATGTTCAGACGGCGAGTGGTTTGAACACCATCGCCATCGGCCAGCCCGCTTACATTGATGCGCTCATCAATATCGCCGTCCCGAATTCTGATGCCGTCACGGTTGCTTGGTCTCTGACGAATATCCCCATCGGCTCCGCCGCCGTACTGACCAACAGCCCGATGGGGACGAACGTGCCGCCTTACAAGATGGCGGATCGTCTGACGACGAAAGTGGGTGGGCGCACGATGCTCCGTCCTGATGTTGTCGGCCAATACACAGTCAAGGCCACGATCACGACGCTCACCAGCGGCAGCACCAATCTTACCCGGACGATCACGGCGGGAACGTATCTGGGTGCGAACACTTGTGCGCTCTGTCACAGCGGCGGCTTGATCGCGTCGAACACCTACTCGCCGTGGTTGCAGACGGCACATGCCAGTGCGTTCTCCCAAGCGATTGACGGGTTGAGCACGGATCACTTCAGTCAGAATTGCATCAAGTGTCACGCGGTTGGATTCGATGCGGACACGAATTCTGCCAACGGTGGGTTTGATGACGTGGCGGCGCAGACGGGTTGGGTTTTCCCGGCCACGTTCACGAATGGCAATTGGGCAGCGATGCCTGCCGCGCTCAAGAATGTAGCGAACGTGCAATGCGAGAACTGTCACGGCCCTGGCAGCCAACACGCCTTCTCACTGGGCAATACGAATTTCATCACCGTGACGATGGCTTCCGGCGATTGTGCCCAATGCCATGACAGCTTGAGTCATCACTATCGGACGGCGGAGTGGAACAACTCGCGGCACGCGGTCGCTACGCGGTCGCCTTCGGGTGCTGGCCGCGAAGCGTGTGTCCGCTGTCACACGGCCCGGGGATTTGCGAGCTTCATCGCCACGGGTGTCGCCACGAGCGCGAACACCGAATTCGAGGCTATCACTTGCGCTGCGTGTCATGATCCTCATGATGCGAGCAACCCGCATCAGTTACGCGCCTCACCCGTGATCACGCTGCCGGAAGGCACTACGATCACCAACGCCGGACTTGGGGCGTTGTGCATGCAATGCCATCACTCGCGCAATGGCTCGGCCTCGAACAATGTCGCCAATTACAAATTGGGAC
>JANPGI010000082.1:0-6048 GCA_031423875.1 Verrucomicrobiota bacterium
GGAAGTTTCGCGCGCGGCTTCGGGATGATCAAGCAACCCCAGCGCGACATACGCAGGCGAACTGATGGAGCAACCGAAGCTCAGGCGCGGCGAAAACTCTTTGACCTGATGCACCGGCACACCCATGTCGGCGGAGTTCACGTCGTCAGAGAAACGCGCGACAATTTTTGCCGTGGGATGAACTTGCAGCGAGTTGCCGATGTTGTGCGTGATGCCGCTACGACGTAGCAAGGCGGGGGTGTGAACAGCACCCGCGCAGAGAAACAAGTTGTCAGAGCAAACGCGGATTGCGCCGGAAGTCTTGTGTGCAGCTTCGATCAACCAGCCATCGCCGTTCTGCCGAATTCGATTCGCGCGTGTGTTGGATAAAAGTCTGCCACCGGCTTTGACGAAGCGTGGGATGAATGTTTCCGTCATGGACTGACGGGAACCGATTGCCGATTGAGAAGTGTCGTAGCGATACCATCTGGGAATTTCTAGCGACTTCCATCCGAGCTGCGTTGCACCGTCGTGGAGCTTCAACGACGCGGGCGGCGCGGCGTGAGGCAGGAACGAGACGGCAACGTCTTGTTCACACTTTGCAAAGTGTGGAATCATGTCTGCGTCAGCCATTGCCTCGACCTGAAATTCCTTTCGCCAGCGTTCGAGAATCTCCGGCGGCGTACGATGGTAAAGCCCGCTGTTAATCTCGCTGCCGCCGCCGACGCAGCGGCCTTCCACGTAGGCAATCTTGTTTTTTCCAAGCGCGACGGTCTGGCCACCGTTGCGATATTTCTGGAGCATCTCTTCAGTTGAGAATGGCGTGCAGGAACTCAGCGGCAAATGATCACCCTCTTCGACGAGCAGCACGTCACGCCCCGCTTCGGCGAGCAGGCAGGCTGTGATCGCGCCGCCCGGCCCGCTGCCGATGACGACAATCTCGGCACGGAGTTCGTTGGTAGGGCGTGTCACTCCGTGCGCGCCGTTCGCGTCTTGCTGCGCTGCGGCGGGCAGAGGACTGCCCGCCCTACCTCTGCTGTAAAGCGCGAGCGTCGCCAGGCTCTCAAAATAACGAATGAAATCGCGCTGGAAACTGATGCTGGAATTTTTCCACGCAGCGATTTGCTTGGCGCGCCTCTCCGGCGACTGACTGCTAAATCGTTTTCCGCCACGCGCAAAGCCAAACGAATCAAAGCCCAGCGCGGCAAGCTTCATCGGCGAGCGAAGATAATCCGGCATCTGCGCGTGTTGGGTGAGGATGAATTGTGTCAGGTCGTTGTGCGGCGACACGAGTTCTGGTGTCGTTTCGTGCGGATGCGCCAAGGAATACGCCAGCGCCGAGGCGAAGTCGTGAAACCAATCTGAGCGGGAAGAACTCATTTGAGGAAACAGTCGCAAAGCAGGATTGACCGGATTGGGGAACATTCAACATTCAACGCCCAACATTCAACGTCCAAGATAAAGTGCGGTCGCGCGCTCTTGAAGGTTGGTTGTTGAATGTTGAATGTTGAATGTTTTCCCATTCCTACCTTCCCGTGGCAAACCACATCACCGCCAGCGTCAACGCACCGATGACATAGCTGGCCCAATCCTTGAACGCGAACGCCGTCGGGTCGTCGTGCATGTCGCCGCGATACGTCAGAAACCACACGCGACAAATCCACGCGAGCAACAGCGGACAGGCGAGCAGCAGCAACTTGGGATGCGCGTAGAGTTTCACGACTTGCTCGCTGTTCACGTAAAGCCCCAACACGATGACAGCCGCCACGCCGCTGATGATTCCGAGTGTGACGACAGACTTTCTGTCGTGCGCGGTGTAACCCCTGCCCTTTAGCTCGTGACCGTTTTGTTCACGGACAGTTTCGATCTCTTGAAAACGCTTCATCAACGCAAGGCTCAGGAAGATGAACATAGAGAACGTCAGCAACCACTCTGACCACGGAATGTTCGTGGCAACGTGACCAGCGACGAGCCGCAACGTATAAAGCCCCGCAAGAAACAACACATCGAGCAACGCGATCTGCTTCAACTTCCACGAGTAGCTGGTGGAGATAACGAAGTAGAGCGCGGTGACGAGAGCGAACTTGAACGACAGGCAAAGCGAGATGCCCAGTGCGATCAGCAACAGCAACGGTGCCCCGACGAGTCCGAATTGCAGCGGAAGGTCGCCGGAGGCGAAGGGACGATTGCGTTTGGTGGCGTGATGACGATCTGAATCCAGATCGAGAAGATCGTTCAGCAAATAGACGGCAGAGGCAGCAAGGGAGAATGCGATGAATGCGAACGACGCTTGGAGCAATGTCGTTTTGTCTTCGAGCCGATGTGCAGTGAGAACAGGAATGAACAAAATGAGATTCTTGATCCACTGGTGCGGACGCAATGCCTTTACGAATGATTTGAGATGCGCGGGCTGATTGAAAAAGGTTTTCCCGACTTTGGTCTGCTCCGCCGCACGGAGCGCAAGAGATTCCGGCGCGTTGACCACCACGGCCTCACGCGTACCCGGCCAGACGCCAAGATCGTCAGTGGAATTACCCGCATAATCATAGCCGTGTTCGCCGAAGCGTTTGGTCAACGCATCACGTTTGGCGGCGTTGCGTAGGTTGATTTTGCCGTCGCTTGCCATCACGTCGTCGAACAACCCGACGTGATCCGCGATGGGTTTGGCCATGTGGATGTCGGATGCGGTGGCGAGAACAAGTTTTCGCCCGGCAGCCTTCTGGATTTTGAGCCAAGCAATAAGTTCGGCGTGATAAGGAAGATTCGCCGGATCAACTTTCACCCGCGCGGCGACGTGTTGCTTGAACGCGGCACGACCTCGCAACAAAACGAAGAACGAGCAGATCGCCGCGAGTGGATTTTTTCTCAACAGGCGGACGAGTGATTCCCACATCATGTCCGTGCGGATAAGAGTGCCGTCCAAATCCACGGCGAGCGGGACTTGGTTTGTTGTGGCGGCGTTCGGAGCTTCTGACATGTCGTTCGTCCAGCGTAGCTGAGGGCGTCGGGCGTTGACAAGCGGCGGCGTTCTGGAAAGCTGCGCGCCGACATGCGCCGACTTGCGAATATTTCCGGGATCACCTTCGCGCTCTACTTCGCGTGGAAGGTATCGCTACTGCTGCTCACGTCGCAACCGATCCCAGCGAACGACTCATTCTTCTACGATGGGCCGGTGGTGAACTACCTCTTGCACGGCAAGTATTGCAACCCCTCGCTCGCGATGGTGCTGCCGATCTCTGGCAACGAAGTGTTCTGCGCATATCCGCCGCTGTATCAAGCTGTGTTGCTCGGCTGGATGAAATGTTTCGGCACGAGCGAACTCGCGGCGATGTGGCTGCACGTCACCTTGCTTGCGTGCTTTGCGCTGACGGTCTTACAGATTTTTCGCCAACTCAAAATTTCAGCGCTCGCCGTCAACATCGCCGGGTTGTTCATGTTCGGAATCACGTTTCACGACCGGCCTGACACACTCGCGCACCTGCTCGCGGCTTTGGCGGTATTAGCATTAGTGCGTGGATTGCCGTGGGCGACGGCGGTTTTTTTGACCCTGACGTTTTGCACGAGCCTTCAGATCGGCGGCATCTATTCGCTCTGGCTGGGGTTGTTTGTCGTGAGCGAGGCGTGGTTCGCCAAACGCAAAATCCCTTGGGCAGCGGCACTGACATTTTTTTGCGTGCTCGCTGGACTGATCGCTCTGATGAAATTTGGTTACCCGCGATTGTGGGAAGGTTTCCGCGAGCATCTGGCCATCACGCCCTCCGTCACTGGACTGCGGGTGCCGCGTCTCGACGACATTCTCAAGGTCGTGCGCTCATCTCCCGGCATCTTGTTGGTGGTCGCGATGCTGGCACTGCTTGTGTTCAAGTGGCGCGCATTTCTCAATCATCTCGCTGCTTCCGCCCAACTGCGGCTCATCGTGAGTGGAACCCTGGCCGCGCTCACGCTGATGTGCGGATGTCTGGTCGTGTTGACGCCGAACACGATTCATGTGGCGAACTATCTGCAACCCGTGATCGTGGGCGGCGCGCTGGCGTTGATCGGCACTGGATTGATGGATGTGAAATGGCGGTGCACGATCCATGGTTTGTTTCTCGCGGCGGCGTTGCTGGTTTCTATTCGCGCAATCGGGATGACGACTTGGGGCGTCTTGTGTCATAGAGATGTCAACCACGCTCAAGCCCTGACGCTCGTCAACCAATCGCTCGACTCTGCCCCCACCAACAGCACGGTGTTCGTCTCGGCAGCATATCTCTACAACACCGCGCAGCGCACCAACATCACTTCACTGCATTCGGATTGGGCTACGCGCGCAATTGAAGGCGATTGGGAATTGCGCGCCATCAAGGAGCGACGCCCATCGCGACTGCTGCTCACACAGTTTGATTATTACCGCCGCTACGAACGCATCGTGTCACAATTCCGTCGCGAACGCGGAGACGTGGAAGTTCAAATCACGAACACGGCGCGCGTCCAGCCATCAGACGCCGTTCCCTCGATGCGCAAGGTCATCCAGCACATTTCATGGGCGCCGGTTATCGTGGAATTCACATGGCCTTCCACCGCGGAAACGAAGTAGCTTTCAACCGATCAACTGATGAAGACAATCAAACTAGGAAACAGTTCCATCGTCACGAGCCGGCTTTGCTACGGCTGCTGGCGCATTGCGGGCACACGCGACAATCTTAAATCCGCTGCCGAAGCAGATGCGGAAGGACGCGCGGCCGTTGTCGCTGCTTACGAGGCGGGCTACACACTCTTCGATGGTGCGGATATTTATGGCGGTGGTCGCGCTGAAGATATTCTCGGCGCAACTCTAAAATCCGTTCCCGGAATGCGCGAACGCATCCTCATCACGAGCAAATGCGGCGTGCGCCATGCCGGTTCGCCGACTCCTGACGCGCCGGGTCGCTATGATTTCTCCCCGGATTACATCGTGAAGTCGTGTGAGGAATCGTTGAAGCGGCTCGGCATCGAGACCATTGATCTCTACATGCTGCATCGTCCTGATTATCTCGGTGACCCGCATGAGATCGCTGGCGCGTTCGCGCAACTTTACGACGCAGGTAAAGTGCGGTTCTTTGGCGTGAGCAACTTTCGTCCGTCGCTCGTCAACGCGTTGCAGGCGGCGTGTCCGTTTCCGCTCGTGGTGAATCAAGTGGAGATTAGCCTCGCGCAACGCGCCGCGTTCGAGGATGGGACGCTGGATCAATGTCTGGAGAAGAACATCACGCCGATGGCGTGGAGTCCGTTGGGCGCGGGTTTGCTCGGCGATGGCGCGAAGCGTTTGCTTCCCACGCAACAAGGTTACAAGACCGATGACATCGTGAAGGTGCTGGATGAAATCGCCGCCGCGCGCGGCGTTAGCCGGACGGTGATTGCGTTCGCATGGTTGCTAAGGCATCCGAGCAAGATTGTTCCCATCGTAGGCACGACGAATCCCGGACGCATCCGCGAAGCTGTGAAAGCAACCGAGTTCGAGTTGAGCCGCGAAGAATGGTATCGGCTCTTCATCGCGGCGCGTGGTGAGCCATTGCCGTGATTTCAACGTGCAGGCTCACCATCTTCGAGCAGCATGGCGATGACTTCGCGGAGGTTGGCGTTTAGTTCATCGAGAGATTCCGCCTGAGAGTGTGCGCCTTTGAAGCCGGGCACATATCCGACCAACAGACCGGTGACGGAATCACGCTCCACAACTGCCGTGAAAGTTTTCATGGCTTTATCTTTTCAAGCCCCGGCCAATAGTCAACCCGCCCTTTGCCATGCCTATTCGAGTTGAGCCGTGAAGAATGTCCCTGCCTGTCTTTGTCTTGTTTGAACAAACTTGGAAATTTCCTGCGCTTGCGCGCTCCGTCCTCTCCGCTACTCTCCCCGCGTTAGAGAAATCAAAACGACCAGAAATTATTTAATCTAAATTTTGCGTAGCTTCGGCTACGGGCTGCCCTGAAAACCGCGAATTTTCCCAAGCCCGTCAAACGATCCGACCGAAGCCGTGCCCCATCGGGCGCGGCTTGGCGTTACCTCGTTTGACAGGCGCTTGGTCGTGCCTCGGGACAGGGTGCGTTAGGTCGC
>JANPGI010000083.1:0-7646 GCA_031423875.1 Verrucomicrobiota bacterium
CATGAGCGCACGCGTCAGCTCGAACTTGGGCGTCGGCCAACCGGCCTCGCTGATTGGCGCATCGTAATCGTAGCTCGATGTGTCCGGCTTGAAGGGCCGGTCCGCGCCCGTGAAAAAGCCAAACGTGGTTCCGCCGTGCACCATGTAGATGCTGAAGGAGGCGCCGACATCGAGCATGTAGCCGAGGTCCTTCAGGTAGCGCTCGGTGTTGCCGGTGTGGTGCGGTGCGCCCCACGTGTCGAACCAGCCGGGATAAAATTCACCACACATCAGCGGACCTTGGGGGAGAATCTGTCGCAACGCCTTAAACGCACCCTCCGGATCAGAGCCAAAGTTCACGACGGGAAACAGGTCGGCACGGTAACCGTTGCGGAGCGCATCCTTGGGATTACACGCGAAGAGCGGCACGTCGAAACCGGCGTCAATGAACACCTGCCGGAGTTCGCCCATGTAGTCAGCGTCCTTGCCGAAGAAGCCGTATTCGTTTTCGACCTGCACCATGAGGATGTTGCCGCCGTGCGTGATCTGGAGCGGGCCGAGCACGTGAGCGACTTCGGCGAAGTAGCGTTTTGCCGCGCCGATGTAACGCGGGTCGCGGGTGCGGAGTTTGATGTCGTCATGCTTGAGCAACCACCACGGCGTGCCACCCATTTCCCATTCGGCGCAGGCATATGGGCCGGGGCGCAGGATGACCCACAGCCCTTCTTCCTGCGCGATGCGACAAAACTCCGCCGCGTCGGCTTCGTAAGACCAGTTGAATTCGCCGGGACGCGGTTCGTGCAAGTTCCAGAAGAGATAAGCGCAAACGGTGTTCAAACCCATCGCCTTGGCCATCTGCAAGCGATGCCGCCAATACTCTGGCGGAACGCGCGGGGCGTGGATTTCGCCGCAGCGGATCTGGAAGCGTTGGCCGTCGAGGAGGAAATCATTCGTGCCGATGGTGAAGGTGTGTTTGGCAGCGCTGGCAGATTTGGTTGTGGGCAGTGACCATTTATTTTCCCAACGCACACGCGGCTGGCCGTTTGTTTCAAAACGCAGCGGCAACCAGATGTAGCGGGAGTCCGGCAGGTTGGTGGAGTTCCATCGGTCGGCCATGTAGATGAACGTGTCGCTCAATCCCTGTACGGGCAGGACGTAGGTGCTTTGCGAGCGGTAGGAAGTTTCGGCCTCGTCGCCGAGCCACGGATTCCCAAGTTCCTTCCACGGCCCAAAAATGGAATCCGCCACACCAGCGCGTGCGGCGTTCGGCGACCATCCGGTGCAACCCGAAGCGATAAGATAATACTTTCCGTTACGCTTGAAGACTGCGGGTGCTTCCATGAAACGTCCCACAAAGATGCGGCTGAATTTTCCCGCAGGCTTAAGATAATCATCGGTCAACAACGAGACGTGCATGGTGGCGTTCTCTTCCGAGGAATAAAATTGATACGCCTTGCCGTCGTCATCCACGAACACGGTCATGTCGCGCGCCATCTGGCCGCTTTTGAAATCGCGGGCGAGATGATTTGTCTTGTTGGGCTGTTTATCGGCTTCGGTGACGTTCTCCGGCCAGATGCCTGCGTTGGGGCGGAAGCTGCCGAGATAAGTGAATGGCCCGGTCGGGCTGTCGCTCACGGCCACGCCTGCGCGGGCGGCTTTGTAATCCTCCGAATCAATGTGCAGCCACATGACGAACTTTTTGGTGGCGCGATTGTAAATGACCTTGGGTCGCTCGATGACTTTGGTGCTGTGCAAATCGTGCGAGCGATCTTTCGTGACGGCGGTCAGCGCGAGTCCTTCAAACTTCCAATCGGTGAGATTCGTGGACGAGTAACAGGAGACGCCGAGTGCGACGACGCGTGTCCCGCCCCAAGAGCGGTTCGCGCGTGGCGACCACGTTTTGCCTTCCTTGAATTCGCCGTACCAGTAATAAACGCCGTTGTGAAACAGCAAGCCACCGCCATGGGCGTTGATGGTGTTGCCGGAAACATCCTGCCAGTTTTCAGCGGGGACAAATGACTTGAAATCTGCAAAAGAGGATGAGCAGAGCAGCAGCGCGAGGACGGCAGTTATCAACGTCAGTTGTTTTGTTCTCATGAGTGAGTTTGTTTATCCAAAAAATTCAGGGAGTATTTGTGCCGAGACGCGCTTGCAAGTGCGAGAAGATAATCGGACTCGTTCGGGTGATGTGGTTGAGTCGAATTTTTTCGAGTGTCCCTTGAGACATTGAAGCCGTATCTTCACCGCGTTTGAAGAAGATCAGCAAACCCCAGATCCCGCGCAAGACGGTCTATCGTCTCTCCACATATCTGCGCTGTCTCGCGCCGTTGAAGGAGAAAAAAATTCAAACCGTTTCGAGCGATGCGCTGGCGAAAGTTGCCGGAGTCAAACCCACGCAACTCCGCAAGGATCTCGCTTATTTCGGCACGTTCGGCACGCGCGGGCTGGGTTACGATGTCACGGAACTTTCCCGCCGCATCTCGGATGAACTCGGCACATCCAGCCTTCAACCCGTGATCCTCGTCGGCCTAGGCAATCTCGGCATGGCGTTGCTTTCCTATCGCGGCTTCGAGAAGGAAGGCTTCGAGATTCTCGCGGCGTTTGATGCAGAGCCGGCTCGTCGTCGCGACAAACAGATCAAACAACCGCTCCTCGGCATGGACAAACTCCGGGAGTTCGTCCGCGACAACCTGGTGAAGATGGCGATCCTGACCGTACCCGCCGAAGCCGCACAAGAAGTCACGAACACGCTCGTCCGCTGCGGCATCGTGGGCATCCTGAACTTTTCACCCATCGTGCTGCACGTGCCGGAAGACGTGATGGTGAACAACGTGAATCTTGCCATCGAACTGGAGAACCTCAGTTACTTCATCCAGGAGTGAACGCGGCAAACCGATCGGGCTCGTAAGACACACAATCAAGGATAACTCCAGCGATCAGGTGAACGGTTGTTTGCTTCGTGAAATCTAACGGTGAATCCACGCGGACAAACCTCTTGAGTTAAGCCACTCTCAAGTTACGATGGCATTGCTCCCGCACCGCCAACCTGTGCAGGACAAAAGTTGTAACATGCGTGCCTCAACAATCCTCTCGACGATCTGTTCGCTCTGCTTGGCGATCAATTCCATCTCTGCCACCCTCACCAATTCCACAGCCATGTTGAACGGCTCGGCAAATCCCGGCGGCATCGCAACGACAGCGTGGTTCGAGTGGGGGCTTGGTTCGCGCTTTGATCAAACAACGTCCCCAATCCTGCTCGGCGGCGGGAGCAGCCCGGTGGGATTCACCAACACGATCGCAGGGCTTACCCCCGGACTCCCCTATAACTTTCGGGTTGTCGCAAGCAACAACCTCGGCACGATCACGCGCGGCGTTTCAAGCGCGCTACTCGCTCCAATGTTCACCCTCATCGGCGCGAACCCGCTCACCAACACTTGGGGCACGAGTTACATCGAACCGGGTGCGACGGCGACTGGTTTCCCTGTGAGTCTGGCTGCCGGACGAGCGCATACCGCCGCGTTGAGAGCGGGCAACATCATCGCGGCGTGGGGCGACAATTCGCTCAAGCAAACCAACTCGCCCGCGAGCGCAACGAACCTCATCGCCATTGCTGCTGGGCAAAATCACGTCGTGGCCGCACGGGCAAATGGAACGGTCGTGGCGTGGGGCGAAAACAATTCCGCTCAAACGAACGTGATCTCTGCAGCATCGAACGTTGTTGTGGTCGCAGCGGGAGAATCCTTCTGCCTCGCCCTCCGCACCAACGGCACAGTCATCGGCTGGGGAGATAGTTTTTACGGCCAGACAAATGCCCCGACCAGCACGACGAATATCTCTGCCATCGCCGCTGGGCAAAGGCATTGTCTCGCACTGCGAAACACCGGCACGATCATCGCGTGGGGTTACAACGGATTTGGCCAGACGAATGTGCCCGCTACTGCGACCAGCGTGAAAGCCATCGCCGCAGGATCAGGCCACAGCCTCGCATTGAAAACGGACGGCTCAGTGTTGGTGTGGGGATTGAACTCCTATTATCAAACAAACCTCCCGCCGACCGTCACCAACATCGTTGCCATCGCCGCCGGATTTTACCACAGCCTCGCGTTGCGGGCGGACGGAACAGTCGTCGCATGGGGTGCGGGAACGAACAATACGGGAGCCACGCCGCACTTCGGACAATGCGTCGTACCGTCAAGTGCCACGAACGTGATCGCGATTGCGGCGGGATATTATCACAGCCTCGCGTTGCGGGCAGATGGTTCGATCATCGCGTGGGGCGCAGGCACGACAATTACGGGAAGTTTTCCGAACTTCGGCCAAGCGATCGTGCCCTCAAGCTTGGACACAATTTCGCCGACGTTGTTTGCCAGCGGCACAGTGAACACCAATCTCACCGGCAGTTATCCGATCAACTACACCGTCACGAATGCGCTCGGCGGAGTGGCCACGGCATCGCGCACCGTGTTCGTCACCACGCCACCACCATCACCTGCTCTGACTTCATCGGTGTCGCTGCCGGGAGGTTTGTTCCGATTCAACTTCACCAATGTCACGCCGATCAGCTTCACCGTGCTGGCCTCGACGGATGTGACGTTGCCGAAGAGCAACTGGACGGCACTGGGTTCGGCCACGGTAATATCTCCGGGCGTGTATCAATTCACCGATGCACAGGCGACGAACTTCCCCCTCCGCTTCTATCAGGTGAGATCACCATAGTCCTATGACTTCTACCTTTGGCCTTTGCCTGATCGAGTCTGCTTAACTACGGTATAACCTGTCTTTAACAATTCCGACCGACGACCAAAATTTCCGCAAAAAAATCTTGTGAAGTATTTCACGACCGGGCAATCTTCGCGTCCTTTCGCCGCCCGGTGTCGGCCTAAAACCAGGCCGCTGGCGCGAGAAGGTTTTCCGAAGTTCGATGCGATTGTTCAAATTCATTTTGCTGGCTGGATTGTTGGTCGTGTTGCCCTTCGTGGTGACAGCGGCAACGGAGCAGACCAATTCAGCGGTGGCGGCTCATGCGACGACTGATGCCGTCGCGTCGGGCGAACATGCGGCTGAAGCAGCGCCCGTTGAACATCACGGTCTTCCGGCGGCGGCTCCGCAGATCAAACTTGGCCCGCTCACAGTAACGAACTCCATGATCATGACCTGGGTGGTGGCGATCGGGATCATCCTCTTCGCGCAATTTGCGACCCGGAAGATTCAGGCTGTTCCCTCTGGTGCGCAAAATTTCTGGGAGCTTTTGGTGGAGGGTCTTTATGGTTTCCTAGAAGGCATCATTGGAAGTCATCTGGTCAAAAAGACGTTTTGGTTCTTCGCGACGATCTTCATTTTCATCCTGTTCACGAACTGGGCGGGGTTGATTCCTGGCGTTGGAGCGGTGGGTTGGGGTGAACATGCGCATGGTTCGGTGCTGGGCTTGGCTTCCTTCGATCACGTTTCCCGTCCGTTGCTGCGCGGTGTCAATGCTGACCTGAACATGACTTCGGCCATGGCGGTCACTTTCTTCGTCCTTTGGTTAGTATGGTCGGTGCAAGCTAATGGCCCGGTGGGATTCCTCAAACACATCTTCGGTTATTCGGGCGACGCGACGGGGATGCTGAAAATCTTGTTGATCGCGGTGTTTCTTGCAGTGGGTGTTTTGGAAATTATCTCCATCGCGTTCCGCCCGGTGTCGCTCTCATTCCGTCTTTACGGAAATATTTTTGCTGGTGAAAACTTGCTCGAAGCCATGGCGATCATGGGGGGTAAGTATTTTGGCTGGCTCGTGCCACTGCCGTTTTATTTCATGGAATTGATCGTCGGTCTGGTGCAGGCGCTCGTGTTCATGTTGCTCACGGCGATTTTTACCGGGCTTATGTGCCAACACGGTGACGATCACGCGCACGGCCACGAAGGCGAAGAAAAAGCGCACCACTAAAACACTTTACCTGTCAGACGGTGGCAAGACTGCCGGGGCAGGTGAACAACAAACAGAAAAGGTAAATATATGATGCTCGCAGAACTCACAGGTAGCTTACACGTTGGTCTGGCCGCAATCGGTTCCGCCATCGGCGTAGGTATCATCGGTATGAAAGCCGCAGAAGCGGTCGGCCGTAATCCGGGTGCATCTGGTAAGATCCTGACCCAAGCCATCATCAGTTCGGCTCTGGCGGAAGGTATTATCTTCTTCGCCATTTTCTTGGTGAAGAACGCCCCGTAACACTCACTCCGGGATCATTGATCCCGGAGTTCAATTTTTAGAATGACCATGAATACTTTGTTTCTTGCTGCCGCTCCGACCGGTGAACCCGGGATTGTGCAGGGTATTGCCGAGACGTTCGGCTGGAATCCGACCTTGTTCTTTTCGCAGGTCGTCAGCTTCTGTCTTGTCGCGTTCTTGCTCCATCGTTTTGCTTACAAGCCGATTTTGACCGTACTCGAAGAGCGTCGTCAGAAAATCGCTGAGAGCCTCGCGAACGCGGAGAAGATCAAGCAGGAACTCGCCAGCGCGCAGACCAAGGCTCAGGAAATTCTGACGCAGGCCAATGTGCAGTCGAACAAAGCGATTGAAGAAGCCCGCGCTTCCGCTGCAAAGATTCTCGAACAGGAAACGCAGAAGGCGATTGCCACGGCGGGCGACATCATCGCCAAAGCCCGGCAGGCCAGCGAAGCGGAACTCGTTCGCATGAAGGCTGAATTGCGTAAGGAAGTCGGTCGCTTGGTGGTTGCCACCAGCGCGAAAGTCACCGGCAACATTTTGACTGCGGAGCAGCAGACGCGGCTGGCGGAAGACACGAACAAGCAGCTCGCGGCGAATTGATTTCGATTTAATCACGCGGCATGAAAATCAACAAACAAGCCCGGCGCGACGCGAAGCAGTTGTTCAACGTCTGCAAAGTCAGCGGCGTGTTGGATGAAGGTCGCGTGCGGCAGACGGTTACGGCAGTGATCGAGAAGAAGCCGCGTAGTTTCATGGCGATTCTCTCGCACTTCCAACGGCTCGTGAAACTGGACATCGAACGCCGCTCGGCGCGCGTCGAGAGCGCGGTGGCAGCGAGCGAAGCGTTGCAGTCATCGGTGAAAGCGAATCTCGCGGCGCGTTACGGTGCGGGTTTGAACGTGACCTTTGCGGTAAATTCTTCGTTGATCGGCGGGTTGCGTGTGCAGGTGGGCAGCGATGTGTTTGACGGCAGCGTGAAGGCGCGCTTGGCCGAGTTGGAAGCGGCAATGTAATTTTGGCGGAGAACGGAATTTAATTTTGATATGAGCAATCTATTGCAAGAAATCGAAGCGCAAATCAGCGGCGTGAAAACGTCGGTGAACAAGCAGAACGTCGGCATCGTCCGCGAGTGTTCCGACGGCGTGGCGAAGATCGAAGGTCTGACCGACTGCATGGCCAACGAGATGTTGGACTTCGGCGGCGGCGTCATCGGTCTCGCGCTCAACCTCGAAGAAACCGAAGTCGGCGCAATCATTCTCGGCGATTACCTCGGTGTGCATGAAGGCTCGGAGGTCAAGACCACCGGCAAGTTGCTCACCGTGCCGGTTGGCAAAGGATTGCTCGGCCGCGTCGTGGATTGTCTCGGTCGTCCGGTGGACGGCAAAGGACCGATCAAAGAAGATGCTTTCTATCCGGTGGAAAAAATTGCACCTGGCATCATCAAGCGCAAATCCGTCAG
>JANPGI010000084.1:0-5786 GCA_031423875.1 Verrucomicrobiota bacterium
GGCTACGATTTCGCCACCGCCGAGATATTCGTGCCACGGGCGATTGTGCCGAACGGTAATCCAGTGACCTCCATTCTTCCGTTGCCGATCTTCCGCGTGCGTCAAGTGACCACAAGTTGCAGTGTGTGGGACGGCCAGACGGTTGTGCTCGGTGGTTTGATTTCTGACGAAGTCACCAAGATCAAAGATAAGGTGCCGATGCTTGGAGACTTGCCGTTTATTGGTAAATTGTTCCGCAGTGAGTCATCGCAGACACGCAAGAAAAACCTCGTCATCTTTGTCACGCCTACAATCATTGACCCTGCTGGCAACCGTGCACATCGGGACGAAGACTTGCCGTTTTACCAGAGCAACCCTGCGGGGAAGTGAGTTGTTGAATTGAAGATACTGATAGTTGATGGTCATGCGTACGCATACCGGGCATTTTATGCGATACGAAGTCTGAGTTCGCCGGAGGGAAAGCCGACGAATGCGATTTACGGGTTCATCAAGATGCTCGGCAAGATGCGGGCGACGGTGAATCCAAGCCACCTGATCGTAGTGTGGGATGGTGGATTGAGCGCGGAAAGGTGCGAGGCGTTGCCGGGTTACAAGGCGCAACGGCCGGAGATGCCAGCTGATTTGGGATCACAACTGGACGAGATCATCGGTTATCTCGGGGCGGCGAATATCGCCTCATACTGCGCAGACGGTGTGGAAGCGGATGATTATATCGCATTCGTGGCACACGCGGCGGTGCAGGCCGGGATGGAAGTGGTGATCGCCAGTGCCGATAAAGATTTTATGCAACTGGTCGCGCCGGGCGTTGGGTTGCTGAATCCGAATGACAAATCAGAAACGATTTGGACAGCGGAACAGGTTCGAGGCAAGACAGGAGTCGAGCCAGAGCAGATCGGGGATTGGCTGAGCTTGCTGGGAGACAGCGTGGATAACATTCCCGGAGTGCCGGGAGTCGGACCGAAGACCGCCGCAGATCTGTTGAGACAATTTGGGTCGGTGGCAGAACTGTATAGGCGGTTGGATGAAGTGAAGTCCGAACGTATCCGGGGCGCGTTGAAAACGGCAGAAGCCGACGTGCGGCGGAATCAATCGCTCGTGCGATTGAAGAAGGAAGTGGGAAACGAATTTTCCGCAGATGCTCTGGTTGCGAGACCAGCAGATGCGGGGCGGTTGGTGGGGTTGTATCGCGGCTGGGGCTTTCGCTCCATGCTTGCGGAACTGGAGTCTGCACAGACGGGGCAGCAGGAGTTGATTTAAAGAAGTAGAGAAGTAGTTGTGAAAACAGAAAACTCAATGTGGGCGAATCAATCGCCGTCAGCTTGGAGCCGTGAAGCACGGGTTCCGGGCGCGCTATCTATTGTTAAATTTCTTATGGCATCGTTCCCTTACGCCCGGATTACTGGCATCAGTCTGTTGGTTGTATCGGCCACGCTGGCGCAAGCCCAGAGCAGCTTCATCACTGAAGGAAGTGAGTTCGGCATCGCAGGCACACTGCCGGGAGAGCAGGTTCATCCGCAGGTGAGCATAAAGCCCGGCGGCGGCTACTTGGTCTGGCGCGACAACATCACGGATGGCGATGGTTACGGGATCAGCGCACGCAAGCTGGACAGCAGCCTCAGCGGAACTCTCAGCGTGTTTCGCGTGAACCAAAATGGCGTGGACGACCAAGAGCGGCCCGTTGTTTCGTTGTTGAACGGCGGCGGCGCGATCTTCGCGTGGGAAAGCGGTAAGCAAAGTTTTCAGCACATCAAAGCACGTGTGCTGTCATCGGCTGGTACATGGGTGACGGGCGATGTTGATGTCAACACCTCCACAAACTCTTATCAACTTGAGACAACCATCGCCACATTGACCAATGGCAATGCGGTCGTTGCGTGGTCGAGCTTCAATCAGGTGGCGGGCGACAGTTTGCGGGATGTTTACTTCCAGATTTTGACTCCCACAGGCACGAAGTTCGGTGGTGAAGTTCTGGCCAATCAAGTGACCGCATTCAACCAACGTACTGCGAATATCGCTCCGTTGAGTGATGGACGTTTTGTCGTGGTGTGGGTTTCCGAGCAGCAACGCGTTGCGAACGGAGCGGATATTTACGGTCGCATCTTCACAGCGGCAGGCACTGCGGTAGGCGGCGAATTCCTCGTCAACAGCAGCACCAACGTCTGCGCGAATCCCAGCGTGGCGGCGACGACCGATGGCGGTTTTGCGGTGGCTTGGTCTGAGAAAGACGTGACTGTGGCGGCGAACAGTTGGGATATCGTGGCACGTCCGTTCTCAGCGAATGGTTTCGGCGGAGTCGCGCGCCGGATCAACACTTATACTTACGGTGATCAATACGTTCCCAAGATTGCAGTGCAGGGGACGCAATTCATCGTCACTTGGTCGAGCCTCGGACAAGACGGCTCGCGGGAAGGGGTGTATGGACAATTTCTGAATGGCGACGGCACGTTGGCTGGCAGCGAATTCCGCATCAACACCACCACGATGAGCCAGCAAATTCATCCGACAGTGGCGTCCGACGGTGCTGCACGTTTCCTGACCGTCTGGAGTGGATTCGTCGGTGGTGCTGGCGTGTTCGATCTCTTTGCCCAACGCTATGTGAACACGAACCAGCCGTTGGCCGCACCGGGAGCGCCGATTGTCACGGTCATCAGTTCGAACACTTTGAGCGTGAGCTGGCCGCCGGTGAGCGGATTCAGCATCGCGAACTACGAAGTGTTCGCCGATGGAGCGGCGACGGCGACCACCGTGGTGACCAACACCTATTGGACTGCGACAGGATTATCGCCCGCCAGCCAGCATAGCTACCGGTTGTCCTATGTGTTGACGGATGGCAGACATTCTCCACTGTCGGGAGCGACCACGAACACGACTTACAGTGCGGGAGCAACGTGGGGAGGTATTCCTCAAGAGTGGATGATCTCGCATTTCGGTGGCGACATCTTTGGTTGGCCCTCGCCGTATATTGACACGGATGGCGACGGAGCTTCCAACAAGAATGAATTCCTTGCCGGAACGAATCCCAACGATGCGAACAGCGTCTTGAAAGTGCGACTCCAACCGACGGCGCAGGGCTTGTTCCTGAATTGGAATACGCAATCCGGTTTGATGTATCAGGTTTTGAGTTCTGCGGCGCCGGCTGGGCCGTGGATAAAAGTGGGCGGGCCGCGTTTTGCGGCTGGCTCTGTGGATTCAATGTATGTGGGTGGGAGCAGCGCGGGCTTCTACCAGATCGAGAGACTGCGCTAACTAAAGCTTTTATATGGTCAGATTGTTGAAGCAACTAATTTTGGTTTCCGTCTTGATGCTCGGCGTTGAGAAGGCTGGTGCATTCGCGCTCTTGGGTCCGGTCAATGAAGCCTATCAGGTGCCGGTGATTGGATACAACCTTCCTGGTGACATTGGCGCGCCGAAGAATCTCGAAGAAGAATATAGATGGAACAGGCCAGTCATCTATTATTCTGCTAACCAAACATTCTTGGATTATTTTGGATCGAACGGGTTGTACGCGATTGATGCTGCTTGCTCGATCATGAATGGGATCACGAACGCATCTCAATACTCTGCCAATTTGTCGGAAGTACCAATGGAGGCGACTCGAGAAAACTATCTGGCGCAAGCACTGAGCTTGTGGGATGTCAAATCAGCTACGTTGAATTTATTGGTAGAGCAAATGGGCTTGGCAGAGCCAGAGCGTTACGCTTGGGGTTTGCATAATCGCTATACTCTTCCGGGTGGAAGTTGCCCGGCGAATCAAGTCTACATGGTGGACATACGCAATATTGACCCGGTAGTTACTGGCACCAGCCAGTTGCAATATTCCAGTTATGTCAATGGCACTTTGTACAGTTATCGCATCTTGGAATTTTGCACAGGCCCGAATCCCCTCGCAGACGCGATTGAATTTGCCGTTGATCCCACTGCACAAACTTTCACAGCCGTCGCGTCGTTATTGCCGAGTTTTGGAGGTTTCTTCACGGGTTTAACCCGCGATGATGTGGGTGGGCTTCGCTACTTGCTGCGAACAAACAATTATAATTTTGAAAATAATGGAAACGAAACTATCACGTTCATCACGAACAACACGATTCAGTTGTTGTTCACGTCGAATCTGACGGAGTTGGCCTCGGCATCGTTGACCAATAACGCAGCGACATTAAGCGCGCTGTTCCCGGGGCTGCAAGTGGCCTCCACCGTGACCATCTTCACCAATGTAGTCAGCACCAACACGATTTTCTATTTCGTTAATTCCCCCTTCGCGCCCTCAAGCGCGCCCGCGCAGCTTGTTTCGGCCACGGTAGTGACCACAAACATCGCCACGCACTACCGGCACACCTTTGCCAACGTGATCACCAATACATTCTTCACAAATGCACTTGTGACTGTGGTGACCACGAACATCTCAACTACGGCGTGTTCGCCGTTTGCGCCTGCTGATTTGATTTGCCAAAGCATTACATCCACTACGTTTCTGACGAATGGTGTCTTCGGAGATTACTTCCTGATTCCTTCCAATAACTGCGGCGTCTCGATCGTTTCTACCCAGTTGATTCTGAATGTTGGGTTCACCAATCCGTCGGTCTTTGCCGCTGTGACGGGTGCTACGAACTTGGGCATTGAAGTGTTCTCTCAAACTTTGATCGGCACTTTCAACCAATATGTTTTCCAGATCAAACCAGTGAATTGTCCTGCGAATACGCTGGGTGATCGGCAGGGAATTGATCGAGTGCAATTTCAGCGGCGCGACTACGACTCGTTGCTTGGCAGGTTTTTCTTCCCGGTCACAAATGATTACCCGATTGTGATCAGGACAAACAATACGCTGTCAACTCGGCTTGTGAGGCGCGTGATCACCGCTCCAGATATCTTGATGGAAGCAGCCGATCTTGCTGCTGGCCCCGGAACAGTCAATGGAGGCCCCGGCGGTGTTGCTAGATCCATATCTTATGATCAAGGGAATGTTAATCCCGGATTGGCTGGGCCTGGCGTTATGAATCCCGGGCAATCGTTCACCTATAATAAAGTAGGGCCTACTTATGAGAACCAAGCTATGGATTTCATGGATCAAGCAGGCGCGTTATTGTTTTTCATCTGGGGCAGCTTTGATGGAACGACCAACGTCCCTGTTGTCTATCCCAACGGGACGGACATTGATAATATCATCAATCAAGCGTTGATCCAGATCACGCCTGCTGGCCCGGCGTTGCCATCTATCAGCGCGGCAGGCACGGTCAATTATTCCACTGTGTTCACCGGGTTCACTGTTTCCGGTGGTGCTACACCTCCTTACAACTGGAGCATCGCCGCAGGGTCGCCCGGTCTTCCGCCCGGACTGTTCTTGAACACCAGCACAGGCGCGATCACCGGCGATCCGACCACTCAGGGAATTTACGATTTCACATTGCACATGACGGATTCAGTGGGGAGGTTCGTTGAGCGGGATTATTCCATCACAGTTTTACCCTGAAGAGTTTTGAGCCAAGCGTGCCACAAATGATTATGAAGCGTTTTCTTTTAGCGATGTCGTTGAGCACAGTTGTGCTGCCTATGGTGAGTCAGGCGGTGGACGCGTTTTACATCAACAGCGGTGTGGTGACCACGCCGCCGAATGTCAACGCCACCAACTTCGTCAACAACGGTACGATCTCCATTTTTACCTCGTTGCCGTTCAGCACGTCGAACACGGAGAACTTCACCAATCGCGGAGCGATGAGCGGCGCTGTTGGCTTTCAACTGGATCATGCGCCAAGTGGAGCGGGAATTCGTCGTGCAGCGGCAGTCTTTCATAA
>JANPGI010000085.1:0-13011 GCA_031423875.1 Verrucomicrobiota bacterium
CCAAACTTCTGCGCCGCGAATTCAATCTCTCGCAGCACTTCGCGGATGTTGATGTGTTCACCGTGATAACCGCCGTGATTTTTACCGAGACGCTGCATTTTAATACTTTCTCATTCTAACCACGGGCAACGTCAGCTCGTCTGACATGGAAACCTCGTAACGCTCAATCACCCTGTAACCATTGGAAGCATAAAGCGGTTCACCAGCCAACGTCGCGACAAGCTCGATGGTTTGAAAGCCTGCCTGACGAATCGCGCTCTCACATGCGGTCAAAATACTGCGCCCAATTCCACGACGCGCCCAGTCCGGGTTGACAAAGAAAGCTCGGATGCGAGCTGGCTCGGAATTCGGATCAAGAAGCTCATCTTCTCCGACTCGATGACGATCTCCACCATACATCGCCTTGCGGCGACTCCATCCACCGCAACCCACGACTTGCCCTTGTTCCTCGGCTACAAAATAGGTGCCGTCCGTAATAAGGCGGCGATCCACACCAAAGACTGTCCCCAATGCTGCCTCGATCTGCGATGGTGAATAGTGCCGTGCCTGCAATGAATGGACGGAAAGCGGAATCAGTTTTTCAAGAGCGGGAATGTCGTTCTCACATGCAAGCCGCAGCTTCCAACTAAATTTTTCACTCATTGCGGTCATTGTGAAATCGCTACAGACCGATTGTTTGGCTGAGCCGAACTTTTCAGCGCTAAGATTCCCAACCCTCCGGCAAACGAAGCTGAGACATCGCCGATGAGTGGAAATGGATTCAGTCCCAGTCGTAGCCCGTGCGTCAGGAGAATAATTCCCTCCGCGATCATGATCCAGCCGAACCATGGCAGCATCACCGCATATTTGCACGGAGAGATCGCGAGAAGCAGATAGCCCGTCCCCACGAGCGCAAACGCTCCTGCAGCCATCCGCAGCCAGTAATCCAGCATCGGATCGTAAGCGATGGATTTCGCCCCCATGCCCTGTAACGCGACGACGGCTGTATCCCAGTTCAAGAAAACTCCAAACGCTGAAACGCCCCAGACAAACGCGCAGAATAAAAGCATCAATCGCAGCAGGCGAAGCCGTCCGGAAGATGGTTGTGATCGGTTCACGCGGAAAGAATGCGATATGCCGGTGAACATTCAAGCTCACGGAGAGCGGGACTTGTGTTGAAGTTCCAGTCACATAGGTGTGATCGAGTCGGTTAAGGCTAAAGAACGCCGCCTTCAGGCGACAGAACGAGCGACCGATCACGCGCTGCCGCCTGAAGGCGGCGTTCCGGCGGCAGTGTCAAGATACGCCCCCAGTCACACATCGCATCAAATCGTCGTTTGACAGTGTTTTTGCGTCTGCTAAACCTATTACCCGTCACGCGTTGACGGTTTAACCACAAACTACGAATAAATCACGACTATGCCTATCGCTGTTGGAACCAAAGCCCCGGACTTCACACTTAAATCCAAATCGCCCGCCGACGTGGAAGTGAAGCTCAGTAACAATTTCGGCAAGAAGAACACCGTCGTCCTGTTCTTCCCGCTCGCCTTCACCGGCGTTTGCACCACAGAGATGTGCGATGTCACCGCTGGCCTCAGTGCCTACGCGGACATGAACGCCGATGTCATCGCCATCAGCGTGGACAGCCCGTTCGCCCAAGCTGCGTGGGCTGCGAAGGAAAAAATCAGCATCACGCTCGCCAGCGATCTGAACAAAGCCACCACCAAGGCTTACGACGTGGTGTTCCCGATGCTCGCGGGTGTGGGTGATACTTCAGCCCGCGCTGCGTTCGTCATTGATAAGAACGGCGTGGTGCAATACGCCGAGCAGACGGCAACGCCAAAAGACCTGCCGAATTTCGCCGCTATCAAAGCGACGCTTGCGACGTTGAACTAACCAAGTCGTTCGTTTTACGAAGGGACGCTGGCAACAGCGTCCCTTTTTTTATTCCAGACGCCCCTTCATCAAATAATTGCTTTCTCCGCGAGGCTTGTTTGCCGCAAACTGTTTTCACTCTATGAAACTATTCGATCTCTCGGGTGAAGTGGCGGTGGTCATCGGCGCAACGGGCGTACTCGGCGGCGCGTTGGCGGAAGGTCTGGCCGAAGCGGGCGCCAAGATCGCCGTGCTCGGTCGCAATGCAGAACGCGGCGAGGCACGCGTGAAGGCGATCCAAGCCAAAGGCGGCAAGGCAGTGTTCTTCGCAGCGGACGCGATCTCGCGTTGCAGCTTGGGCGAAGCGCATGAAAAAATTGAAGCCACACTCGGCGCTCCGACGATCCTCATCAATGCCGCTGGCGGTAACGATCCCAAGGTGACAGTCACTGCGGATCATCCGTTTGAATCCATCCAACTCGCCGATTGGCAGGCCAACTTCGACATGAATCTCGCAGGCGGCGTGCTGCTTCCGTGTCAGGAGTTCGGCCCGGCCATGTGCAGGCGCGGCAAGGGCAGCATCATCAACATCGCCAGTGCGTCGGCGCATCTGCCGCTTTCACGCGTGGTGACTTACTCCGCCGCGAAAGCCGCCGTGTTGAATCTCAGCAAGTTTCTCGCGCGCGAGTGGGCGACCAAAGGCGTGCGCGTGAACACCATCACACCCGGCTTTTTTCCGGCGGAACAGAATCGCAAGCTGCTCTTCAACGAAGACGGTTCCCCGACAGCGCGCACGCAATCCATCTGGGGACACACACCGATGAAGCGGTTCGGTGATTCACAGGAGTTGATTGGCGCGACTGTTTTTCTCGCATCGCACAAGGCGAGTAGTTTCGTCACCGGCACAGACATCGTGGTGGACGGCGGATTCCTGAGTCAGACGATCTGATTGGTTTTCCGCTGTTTTCGGTGGAGATGCGGAAGCCTGACAGCGTTTGGTCAGGACGCTGATGAAGCACCAAGCTCCAACATCCAAGCTCCAGAGAAGCTCCAAACCTCAAGCACCAAGCCGCGCAGAAATATGCGTCGCTGCCGATGCAAGCGGCATCTCCGTTGAGATGCCGCCAAGATTGCTGAAATCAAGCTTGGTTATTGGCACTTGAATGTTCTCTGGAGGTTGGCACTTGGATGTTGGAGCTTTTGCCAGCCAAGTCTCCACCGAATATAGAGGAAAACCATCCTACGGCTCCACATCCGCCCGCTCGAAGACTTGCAGGATTTTATTGAAGGCATCCCGCACCTGGCTGTAGTCCGTGACATCTACGGTGAAGCGGCTGTCCTTGTTCGGTCGCGCCACGACATGACCATCAGAGAACAAAATCGTGGCGGATTTTTGCTGATGATGCGTACGGGGCTTGACGTTGAAGGCCGCGAGGTCTTCGGGGCAAAGAAACAAGGTATCAATAACCAGCGCACGTATCGGTTGGCCGTTGCGGTTCAGGCCGAGGCTGTCGAGCTTGGGATTTGCCGATGGGCTGTTGGTGCCGGGTGGATCAAACAGTTGAGTGTTCCCAGCGTGCCGGTAGTAATAGCTGCCTTGCGCCTGATATTTACCGACCTTCGCCAGTTCGGTCACTGCGTCCAGCGGTTGATCGGCGCTTGGACAGAATAAAACTTTC
This sequence comes from Verrucomicrobiota bacterium, assembly GCA_031423875.1. GTDB lineage: Bacteria > Verrucomicrobiota > Verrucomicrobiia > Limisphaerales > JADLHS01 > JADLHS01. The sequence goes on from JANPGI010000085.1 coordinate 3,534, forward strand.
GGCTGCGCGGCCAGATGATGTTGCAGCAACAATCCCAACGCCACCGGCGCACCGCTCTGCAATGAGAGCAGACTCGTAGGCGCGCCGGTGGATGGATAGAAGTTGGAAGGATTTGCGAATGGCGGCGCTTTTGGGCCACAAGGGATTCGTCCGTCGCTGTCCTGCGAATACATCTGAATGGCGATCCCGACTTGTCGCAAGTTTGCGATGCAGACGGCGCGGCGACCTTTCTCCTTCGCGGTCGCGAGTGCGGGGAGGAGCATCGCGGCGAGAATCGCGATGATGGCGATGACCACCAGCAACTCAATCAACGTGAAGGCGTGATTTCCTGGCGGCAACGGATTGGGTTTTGTCCCATGGCTGAACATGCGTGACTCGAGCTACGGCAATTGCCGCGCTTGATAGAAACGCTGGGGGAAGTTCGCCGGTGTGTCAACGAAGGGAATCGTGCCGGTGACATTGGTGACAAAACCCAGGCTCGTCCAATTCGTTGATGGCAGCATTAAGTTTGCGCTGGCAAAAATCTCGAATGCCAGACCGGGTTCGCTTTGGATGGTGAATTGAAACTGACCGTTGGTATGAACGGGATTTACCAACACCGGCGCGAGGGTCGAGGTCAACCGCACGTTGTCCAAATCCCAGTAGCCTCCCTCAAGTTCCGAACTGACCGTGGAGAGAAACTGGATGCCAATGGTCTTCCCAGCCCAAGCGTCCCCTGCCCTGACCGTCGGCGTGGTCACAGTGAAATCAATGAAGTGAGTACGATTGCTGAAATAGGTCGCCGAATAAATGATGGTGGTGCTCGCCACGTTCACTTTGTTGCTGAATGCGTCGCGATAATACAGGCTGGCTTCGAGCGGCGTGCCGGGAAGCATGTTGTAGCCTCCGCCGATGACACCGACAGTCATGCGATAAGACTTACCCGTTTCAAACGTCGCATTGAAGGCGTGCGTTGGCGCAGTGTCATTCCAATCCATCGAATCATAGTCCTGAAAGAAACCCGCGCCGGGGTTCGCAAACAACCACACCGCCTGATTGCCGTGGCAGTTGTCAATGTGTTCAGTGCTGGTGGGCGGATCGTTTTTGAAGACGCCGACGAGATTCGTCCACGGGCCGGTGGCGGCCTCGTTCCACGATGCAGGCTGAGGCATCAGTTGCCATGAATCAACAACCGGCGTCGCAAAGAACGTTGCCGGAGATTCAAACGATGCACCCGGCACGGCGATGGACGCAGCCTGCATGACGCTGCTGTTCGCCGCGAGCATGGCCACCAGTCCCGTGGTGACCAGCAACCTTTCCAACCCACGAGCCAACCCGGTTGTTGATTCGACTCTTTGATTGCACATGATCGCGTCACTCCAAAACAGGCAAACCTCACGCCTGACGCCGCCGCCGCATCAGCAAACCGCCAAACCCTAGAGCCACCAGCGTGATCGCCGACGGCTCCGGAACTGCGGTGAGGCGGACGTTGTCGAAGTCCCAGTTTCTGCCGCTTGTCAGTTCGAGTGGAACAGTGGACTCCAGTTGAATGCCGATGTGCTGTCCAGCCCAAGCATCGCCCGGCTGCACGGTGGGAATGTTGACCGAATAATCAATGAGATTGAGAATGGGCGTCACGGGAAAATTCGCTGCGTTGTAAGTCGCCGTCGTAGAACCCACGGTCACTTTGTTGTTCAAGTTATCGCGGTAATAGAGGCTCAGTTGAAACGTCGAACCAGGAGCGAGAAGGTTTTTGCCGAACAACCCGATGGTCAGGCTATACGACTTACCGACCTCGAACATCGCATTAAAATCGTGCGTGGGAGACGAATCATAATCCTGAAACAACGTCACCTGTGGAAAAGCCAGAATATATCCCGCCTGAGTGCCGAGCAGGTTGGCGTAGGGATTGGGACTGTTGGGAGCAGTGCCGACAAACACGCCAGCAGTGGCATACCACGGCGGCACGCTGCTGCCGAATACAGGCGTGTAGTATCCCGGCTCGGCGATCTTCTGCCACGAGTCAACGCTAGGATTCGCCCCGAATGGATAACCTTCGGCAGACTGGGACTCGAACGAGTAGTTGGGAACAAAGATCGGCTGGGCAAACAGGAGGCCGGTGGCCGAAAGAATACAGGCCAAGCCGAGAGCAGCCGGGCATTTGCGATTGGATTGTTTTTTTATGATCATACGTCTTGTGGATTTGAGGATTAAGTCTGAAGTGAAACGATTATTTCAAAAGTTACAGAGTTACTTCGGTGAACAACATAGGGCGATTTTAGCGACAATAGACGCGACTTCAATCCTTCTATTCAACCGGGGTGCTTAATGCGCTTAACGGCGCATCTTGACACCGACCCCAGAACGCCGCCTTCAGGCGTCAGCAACGTGGTAAATCATGCCGCTGCCGCGTGAACGCGGCGTTCCAATCACTCCCCAGGCACATCTTTCGCGGGCAGTGTCGAGATACGCTCCGCGCTTAATACGTGAACTATTCGCCTTGGCCCAATCTCCGGTGAAATAATTCCAGCGCCATCTGGTAGCATTGCAGCGCGAGTGCGGGATCGTAGCGATGGCCTTCGTCGCGGATGAACGCGTGCTGGCCGTTGAATTCGTGCCAGGTGAAGTTCACGTTTAGTTCGCAGAGCGCGTTGTAGATTTTCTTCCGACCTTCCAACGGCACATGGGGGTCTTGCTTGCCCCAGAACATGAGCAACTCACCCTTGATGTCCTTGGCGCTGGCGAGCGTGTCGTCGCCGGTTTTACTGAGTGAACCTTTGTGTATGTCTGTGGCGTAGTAGCAAACAGCGGCGAGCACGTCGGAGTTTTTGGCGGCCGCGCGGAAACTGAGATGGCCGCCGATGCAGATGCCGAGCGTGCCGAGCTTACCGGTACAGGCAGGATGCGATTTCAGAAAATCCAGCGTCGCCCGCGAGTCGCCATCGAGGCCGTGTAATTCTTTCTCCAGCTTGAGTGCGTTACCGCGATCTGCGCCCACTTGATCGTACGGCAAAATGCAACCAGCGGATTCAAACTCATGCCAGATTTCCGGCATAGCCACGACGTAGCCGTGTCCTGCAAGCAACGCCGCCGTGCGACGGATGGGCGCGGTGACTTGGAATATTTCCGAATAAAGCAGGATGCCGGGATAACGACCATCGGCTTGCGGACGAACAACGTGGACACGCATCGGGCCCGTGGGTGTTTTGAGTTCGACGACTTCGTTGTCTTTGATGGTCATGACGTCGCGAGGCTAAAAGACAACGGCGTTCAAGCAAACAGGAAACTTGCCGGATTAATATGCGCGAGGCGCAGGAACTTCTTCTTCTTTGATGGGAACGGCCAGGATGGCTGCGCGAATCGTTGCCGCCGCTTCACAAGCGATGATTGCGCCACCATTCAAGTCCATAGCAACAACTTCACTTGCGCTGTCTTTCGGCAGGTTGAAAACAAACGCGCTTGTTCCGCTGCCGCTTGAGTAGTCGGCGAATTGATCGTTCCTCAACTTGAGCCGCGGTTTCCCTTTCACCGTGACGTTTTCGCTGAACGTGACCATCACCGCACCGTCTTGGAGAGTAATCCCACGGATGTAAGGCCCGGTTTTATTTTCAGGATTCCATTTGCCGTCGAATGTCCAGAGTGCAGTGATTTGCGCGGGCTTGAATACGTGGGTGGCTGTTGAAAGATTGTTCGTGTGCCACATGTAGTCGCCGCCTTCACGATGACAGTTCCAAAAATAACTGCGTTCACCCCAGATGTTCGATGAGTCGAGTTCCTTGTTACGTTTGATATCTGCCTCGCTGGGCGTCGAGTTATTAAGCGGATAAATCACGCGAAACGGCGCGCGATCAATCATCGTCTTGGAAAACTTGCAATCGAGGAAAAAGAATTGTGCGTCGTGATGATGCCGCGCCAGATTCCATCCGTTCGTACCGTCGAACGTGCAGTTGCGCATCACGAATTTCTTGTTGCTGTCACGCACACCGTCGTGCCAGACAGCAGCGGTGGCCTTCATCTCGTAGATCGTGGAGTCCGTGATGTAACACCAGCCGCGCGGACAAATGAAATCCACCGAGCCGCGAAAATTGCAGCGTGCGTGGTAATAATGTCCGCCATCACTACGCCAGAGTGAAACCGTGTCTGCACCATGGCTCAACACGTCGCAATCCAGAATCACTGTGCGGTCAGCCTTGCCATAGACCGTGAACGCGTGCGGGCCGATCTGTCCGGCAGTGTTTTCGGCAGTAAGATTTTCCAGAACGAAATCGTTCGCCGTGTCGCTCAGGTTGATGACAGCGCGCCCGATGTCGTCGGGCTTTTTGGCAAAATCCTCGTTCAATTGTGGAAACTCTATCCTGACACCAGCGCGACTCTCGCCTCGCAACGTGACAAACGGTGCATCCACGCGAACCTTTTCGCGATAAGTTCCATCTTTGACCATTACAACAACTCGCTCACGGTTCGTCGTTCTGATGGATTGAACCGCTGCCTGAACGGTTTTGAAATCACCGCTGCCATCGGTGGCAACGGTGATGTCTGGTTTGATTGTTTCAGCAGCAAGAATCGGTTGAACGATTGCAGTCACGAGAGCAATGCCCGTCAAAAAGCTGCGTTTCATGAGTGTCATACGGACGTGTTCTATCGTCGGGCGATTCATAAAAAGGCGCGCTGATGTTTCCACCAGCGCGCCGTGATCAAAAATGCTTGGACGATTCGTAGTTCAATAGTTCTTCGCAACCTCGGCCCAGTTCACCACGTTCCAGAACGCTTTGAGATAATCGGCACGCTTATTCTGGTATTTGAGGTAGTAAGCGTGTTCCCACACATCCACGCCGAGCAGTGCCTTGCCTTCACAACCGGCGACAGCTTTGCCCATGAGCGGATTATCCTGGTTGGCCGTGGAAACGATCTCGAGTTTGCCGTTGTTGGAAACGAGCCAAGCCCAGCCGCTGCCGAAGCGACCGATGCCGGCTGCTTCAAACTTCGCCTTGAAATCATCGAAGCTACCGAATGCGGCCTTGATGTCGTCGGCGAGTTTGCCGGTGGGAGCGCCGCCCGCGTTCGGTGCCATGAGCTTCCAGAAGAACGAGTGATTCCAATGACCGCCGCCGTTGTTGCGCACCGGGCCGCGAATAGCGTCAGGCACGGAGGCGAGGTCTTGGATGATCTGTTCGAGCGACTTGGCTTCAAGCGCGGCGTTGCCGGTGATGGCTTTGTTCAAGTTGTCCACGTAAGCCTTGTGATGGCGACCGTGGTGGATTTCCATAGTGAGCGCGTCAATGTGGGGTTCGAGCGCGGCTTTGTCGTAAGGCAGATTTGGAAGTTCGTGGGGCATGATGATTTTTTGTGTTAATGGTTCAAGTAACTGCGATGACGTTAGCAAAGCGGAACGAATTGCCAAGCGTTGAAACTGGCGTCCACGCCAGCCTCTCAATCCGCGTGCCGAACACAACTGACACACACCGCGAATTTTCGCCAATTGAATTCGTGTCCGTATTCAGACCCTTAGCGAGCCACGGAAGCCTCTGACGGCATAGTAAGACTGCGCACCGTTGTGCCCCACGAAGACCCGATCATACCGACGCTCACCATAAAGCGCGCCGCCGAGCTTTCTGATATCCGCCGGTGCTTTTACCCAACTCGATGTCTTGCGATCGAACTCTCCCAATCTCTGGAGTTCCAGATATTGTTCTTCGGTCAGAAGCTCAACACCCATCTCGGCGGCCATATCCATGGCAGTGGTTTTGGGCCGAGCTTCCTTCCGTGATAACCATCCTTCGCGGTCATAGCAAACACTGACGCGGCCCTTGGGACTTTGCGCGGAACAATCCATGAAGATGAACTCGCCCGACTTTACGCCCACCACATCCGGTTCGCCGCCGGTGCGTTCCATTTCCGCGAGCGACCACAACTTGTCCGGCTTGGCCTCCAACCGCGCCTGCACCTTGGCCCACACCAAACCCGGGTGACGGGCCTTGTTCGCGTCAAACCGGGCTTTCAACGCGGCCAGCAACTCGTCGCGTTGTTTTTGGGATAATTCTTTTTTGGTGCTGATGCTCTTGCTCATAGTTTGGCTTTCATCGGACGAGTTAAGCCTTTAACCGGGCTATTTCTTCCAATGAATTGAAGGTCAAGTTTGCGGGTGGAGCAATCACCTCACTTAACTCAACTTCTCGTTGTTTATAGGCAAGTCCTATTCCCACAATCAAGTCGCTCAAAACGCGCTTCGGATTTACGTTGAGGTTCGCTCGCGACTTAACCAACTGTTCTTTTCGCAACTCAATTTCTTCAAAAGCCGCCTTCGGGAGTGTGATTCTTCGAGCAATATGGTCGGCAGCAACCGCCGCGTCTAAGAACGATGAGTTTTCATAGCGCTCGAATAATGCTAGAAAATTGACAAGACAACCGGTAAGTCCAAATCCAACATCACGGACGTCAGGTGGACGCATTTCAGTCCCATCCGCGATTGAAACGGCATTTATCCAAATGCTCAACGCACGATTACCTAGAAAGCCTTCGCAAGTTGCCCATTCCGTGTAGAACGCACGATTTCCTTTCGCCTGAATGTAGGACCGACGAAAAACCCCTGCGCTTTGCTCAGCTTGTCCGGCTTCGCGATACAACTGGGCCAATTTCACCGCTAAAAACGAATTCTCTGCATCCGCTGAAAGCGCTGTTGCTGCCAATTTCACTCCCAGCGACTGATTTCCTTGTTCAAACAGGCGAGATGACAGGTAGCGCCATTCTGAAAGATTAGGGACTAAAGCTCCTTCATTGTTGGCGATGATAGCCGCGCGAACCAAATCTACTAAAATGTCCTCATGATCAATATCGAAGCGATTGGCTGCAATTTCCATTGCGGCCTCGGCAATTGCGCGGTGTCGGGTCAATATGAATTGCCCAGCGGATGATGCCGCAGCTTCCTCTCCAAGTGGCGCTAGAATCCTCCTCCGCACCCTAGACTCTTCGATGCCTATTGCTCTTGAAAGCACGGACTTGGTGAGAAAAAGGATATTTAACGCATGCGGGATTGCGATATAAGCAAAAGCGTCCAGCAAAGTCTTGCCGGGCATGCCCGATATTTCACGGGACTCTAAGCGGACCATCAAAGCAGCAACGTGATCTTTAAGGGCTGCACCCACACGCACGCGCAACATCGCACCGAGAAATGCTCCGTCACTTGAACTTGCTTCCAAGTGAGCAGCCTCAAGGAGTTGCTTAACGGCTTCATCGAAACTTGTGTTTGCTAGTTTTCCAAGGCCGCGAGATCCAAATTTCGTCCACGCCGCCACAATCTCGCGAGCGTCTCTTTCTTCAAGGCCTTTCATTCTTCGTTCTGCAAATTCGCAGAATTGATTCCATTGAACATCATTTCCATGACTCTCAATCCAATCTGTGTCCCGACATGCGAGGAAGAAATGAATGTTTGATTTTGCCTTAAGGCTACCTAGCGACTCATATGTATCCTTGATTAATGAGTCACCTTCGTCGGTGGCTATCAGCCATGCCTCGCCCGTTCCCATAAGGCTGACAACAAATGCGGGAGGTAGCGGCTTCTCAGGATTGCTCCGCCAAAGAATCTTAAGGTTTTGGTTTGTTGCGATTCTTGTAAGAGTTTGAAAAAAGGCTGTCGACTTACCTTCACCTCCTGCGCCTAAAAGAAGCGTCAGTTTTGGCTCGCTGGATTCAATTCCGTGTAAAATCGTAGCAACTAAATCATCCACAATCGCCCGTGCTGGAATTGAATCAGACAAGATATCTTCCCATTGAGGAACGCGTCCCTCAAAATATTGAATAATTCGATCCTCCGTTACAGGTTGTCGGCGCTCGGCAAAAAAGACTGAATCTAAAACGAACCACCCATCGGGCGGGGATATTTTCGGCTTCTCTTGTTTCGCAACGCTAACCGCCTTGGTCTGGTCTGTTGTCGTGGATAAGCGGGTTGGCAGAATCCAAACATCACTTCCTGCCGCCCGCAAGCTATCTGGAAACGCATCCGTATCTAGCACCCATTCTCGATGGTCTTGATTCCATTTTTTCGGCTGAACGTGAATTAATCCGTTGGATAAATCGAACCCGCCCCAGAGAAGTTTTGTCATCCACTCTTCATCATCTCGCGCTTGGAAAGCACAACCGGCCTGAAGGCACACTACAGGCACAGCACCCATCGTCTGTGCATGAAAGCGTGATTTATGAAGATGGCCGTGCAGATAAATTGCGCCCGCCTTTCCGAGTAACGAAAGGAATCGGTGGGCGAGCGTAGGAGTTGACCAATCAATCGGGTGATGCCCGAGAACAAAGATTTGGGCGCACCCATTCAACTCTTTAAGACCTTGTTCCACTATTCCCAACCCTGGATTCAATCTGCCGTGCTCGTTATCGCCGCCGCAAAACCATGCAGTATTTATGCACAAGATGCCGATTTCAGAATCTTTCAGCTTGATCCGCTTGGCAAAAAATCCAGATGCAGATGAAACCCACTTCGTTTGTTCGAGATACCAGGGATATTCGTCATAGGCTTGAAAGCGAGCGAGGAGATGTTCGCGTTCGTTGCGTCCTTCAGCTGTAGGGTCTAGGAAATTCTGAATCTCGTCCACGACGTCGTAACGTTTTACCGCCCTAGCTTTGGTGCGGTCGACATCATGGTTTCCAGGACAAAGGAAAATCTTATCAAAATATGTATCGCCGAGTTTTTCAAAAAGAGGAACTAGGAACTCCTTGTCAAATAGCGCAAATTCTTCAGTGCGACCTTTGTTAGCCAAGTCGCCAGTGATGAATATTAAATCAGGTTTTCCACAAGCGGCAATTCTCGCATCAACTTCCGCGAGGATGTATTCAAGAATTCGCTTCTCGGCATAATCATCTTTGCCAAGGTGAAAGTCCGAAAGGTGCAGCCAGCTAAAGTCAGTTGAATTCATATGTTGTGCTCATTTGAATCTGGCAACCCTTCGGTTAACACATTCACGCCTTCGCGTAGAGTTCCGCACCCTTTTCTGTGAACTCCTTCGACTTCTCCTCCATCCCCTTCTTCAACGCCTCTTCCTCGGCGATGCCTTGTTCGGCGGCGTATTTGCGGACGTCTTCGGTGATCTTCATCGAACAGAAGTGCGGGCCGCACATGGAGCAGAAGTGAGCGGTCTTCGCGCCTTCCTGCGGGAGGGTTTCGTCGTGGAATTCGCGCGCGGTGACGGGGTCGAGGCTGAGGTTGAATTGATCTTCCCAACGAAATTCAAAGCGTGCCTTGCTCAATGCGTTGTCGCGGTATTGCGCGCCGGGATGACCTTTGGCGAGGTCAGCGGCGTGCGCGGCGATCTTGTAGGCGATGACGCCGTCCTTCACATCCTTCTTGTTCGGCAGACCGAGGTGTTCCTTGGGCGTGACGTAGCAGAGCATCGCGCAGCCATACCAGCCAATCATCGCCGCGCCGATGCCGCTGGTGATGTGGTCGTAGCCGGGCGCGATGTCGGTGGTGAGCGGCCCGAGCGTGTAGAACGGCGCT
>JANPGI010000086.1:0-2341 GCA_031423875.1 Verrucomicrobiota bacterium
AGATTTACGCCTACTACAAAAAGTTCGGCCACGGCACCGAAGTCATGGGCGCAAGCTTCCGCAACGTCGGCGAGATCACCGAACTCGCCGGTTGCGATCTGCTTACCATCAGCCCGCAATTGCTCGGCGAACTCAAAGCCAACACCGCACCGCTCGCCCGCAAACTCAGTCCTGAGATCGCCAAGCAGAGCAAGATCGAGAAACTTGCCATTGATCAAAAGAAGTTCCGCTGGCTGCTCAATGAAAACCAGATGGCGACTGAGAAGACCGCCGAAGGCGTGCGCCAGTTCAACGCGGACGCGATGAAGCTGGAGCAGTTTATTGCGGCGAAGTTGTAGTGCGATTCTGCCACCGCCGACTCTCAACATACGGTTCAATTGTATATCAAGCGATGAGCATCGAGGGAAATCCGCTCTCCACCCAAAACACCTCGTCCTCAAAACAAACCGGTGAACTTACTTGGAAACGAGTCTTCATTGGCATCGCCGTAATTTCTGTCGCTGCAATCGCCTATTTCCTAATTACATTGATCCATGTTGTACAAGTGAAAATTCCTGAATCCTATGCAGCTTGGACAACTGGAAACTTGATTGTTGATTACCTCAACACTCACACCAATCAATGGCCTCGGAGCTGGGAGGATTTGGATCAAGCGACCAATTGCCAAAGATACGTATCCATCGAAAAGTTGCGGGGAAAAGTGAAGGTTGACTGGAACATTGATTTCACCCAATTACAACAATCAGCCCGAACGAATAATTTCCCCCTATTTCACGCCGTCACTCGCCCTGACGGTTCAAAACTTTATGCCGTATGGGGACTGGACACTGACCCTAATCGCAAAGTCATTGGATACCTGAAGTGGACATTGACCGAGGCAAACGTGCCGATAAGTGGTAGCTATTCAAACTACATGCTGCCATCACTTCAATAACGCCTCGGCGTGCTTCCTAGCCGCCTCGCTCTGCCCCCCGAGCATCCGCGCCAGTTCCGTGACGCGAGACTTTTTGTCCAGCAACTCGATCTCCGAAATCGTCCGACCATCCTTCACCTGTTTGGTCACCACGTAATGCGCATCCGCAGGCGCGGCCACTTGCGGCAGATGCGTGATGCACAACACCTGTCGCTTGGCAGCGATCTGTTTCATCTTCTCACCGACGGCGTTTGCAGTCTCGCCGCCCACATTCGCGTCCACCTCATCGAACACCAGCACGGGAATCTCGTCCTCCGCAGCGAGAACCGTCTTTAACGCCAACATCACCCGCGCCATCTCGCCGGAGGATGCGATGGCGCGAAGTGGTTTGGCGGGTTCGCCAGGATTCGGCGCGAACTGAAACTCAATCGTGTCGAAGCCGCTCGATGAAAGCGACGATCCCCTCACCCCGTCCCACTCCCCATCGGATGGGGAGAGGGTGGTCGAAGGTCGGGTGAGGGGTTTCTCAAATGACACGCTGACAATCTCCACATCAAACCGGCTCTGCTTAAAACCCAGATCAGCGAGCTGTTTGGCGACAGCTTTCGCTAGTTGCGGAATCACCCGCTTGCGTTCGGTAGAAAGTTTCTTGCCCGCCTTCGACAACTCCGCATCCAGCTTCGCAATCGCACCATTGATCCGCGCCAACTCAGCGTCTCGCGATTCGAGCGACTGCAACTTCTCCTTCGCCTCCGCGCCGAACGTGATCACCTCCGAGAGCGTCGCGCCGTATTTTCGTTTGAGCGAGTGGATGAGATTCAATCGCTCGTCCATCTCGGCGAGTCGCGCGGGGTCAACGTCCACCTTGTCGGCGTAGCGCGAGAGTTCCGCCTGCAAATCCCGCAGATTACTCACGCCTTGCTCGTGCAGTTCAGCCAACCTCGCCGCGCCTGCATCCACGCGCTGTAATTCCTGCAACGTGCGACCAACGACACCCGCCTGAGTGAGCAACGAACCCTCGCTATCGCTCAAAACATCCAGCGCAATCTGGCTCAATTGCAAAAGTTTCGCCGCGTTGCTCGCGCGGTTGTGTTCCAATGTGAGTTGCTCCTCCTCGTCGGCCTGCAATCGCGCGGCTTCAATCTCCTTCACCTGAAAGCGCAACAAGTCGAGTTGCTGGGCGTAAGTCTTTTCATCCACAACGAGCGCGGACTTCTCGCCCTCCAATACGCCTCGACGCGAAACCAATTCACCGAACCCCGCGCGCTCCTTCTCCAATCCACCGAACGCATCAAGAATGGCGAGTTGTTTGGCGGGATGGAGAAGTGATTGATGATCGTGCGGCCCGTGCATGTCCACGAGCCATTCGCCGATACTGGCGAGAACATTGAGAGTAGTAGGCGAGCCGTTGACGAACTGACGATTCGT
>JANPGI010000087.1:0-7622 GCA_031423875.1 Verrucomicrobiota bacterium
CGGCAGTCCTTGCGCGATGCAAAGGCCTATGGCGCAGGTTCGGTTCTACTAGTGCCGGGCGTGGTGAACAAGGAAGTCAGCATCGAAGAGTGTTGGAAACGTTCCATCGAACAGATTCACCAAGTCATTCCGCTGGCGGAAGAATTGGGCGTGAAAATTTCTGTCGAGAACGTCTGGAACAATTTCATCACTGCCGAAGATCAGGCCGTGCGTTATCTCGACGAGATCAACAGTCCATGGGTGGGTTGGCATTTTGATTGTGGCAACGTGATCCGTTACGGCGATCCGATTCTGTGGATCAACGCACTTGGTAAGCGCATCAATCGAGTTCACATCAAGGAATACAGCCGCGACCGCGCCATGCGTGCCGGCGATGTCTGGGCGGGTTTTCGGGCGCCCCTGCTGGAAGGCGCCAACAACTGGCCCGGCATTATGAAAGCCCTCGATGAAATTGGTTACCGGGATTATCTCATCACCGAACAAGGTGGCGGCGACTCGCCGGAAGGGTTGCGCGATCTCAGTCAGCGGTTGGAAAAAATCATCGCGGCCTGATTGTCACGAAGCAAAAGCGGCAGAGATCTACCGCAGTCCAAAACCTCACGGAAGTTTCCGGCGGGCTTTCAGAACACAGCCACCGTTTTGATCAAGCCGCTCCATCAATGGTTTCGCCCCCGCTTTCGTGTGTTCTGTGGCCCGAAAGTATTCGGGGTGAATATTCCGTGGTTGATCTCTTCTGCATCGTTCCGGCTGAATACTTCTGTCAGTCAGCCCGTCTGCCTTCCGGTTTTGCGGCTTGCCTGACCGGGCTGCCCGCCTACAGTGACCGGATGAAAAAACTCGTCGCCGCCATCACGCTTTTATTGACGTCGCTCTCGCTTGCACCCGCGCAGGTGACTGCGGAGATCGTCATGAGCCAGGAACATTTCCTGTTGGGTGAAACCGTGCCCGTAGCCGTGCGTGTCATGAATCGTTCCGGCCAAAAAATAAAACTCGGAGAGGATGCAGACTGGCTCACGTTCACGGTTGAGAAACGCGGCGGCAATGTCATCGCCAAGTTGAGCGACCCACCCGTGCAGGGAGAATTCACTCTGGAATCCGGGCAGACAGGTATCCGGCGCGTGGAGCTTACGCCTCATTTTTCCCTCGACCGCAACGGCCTCTACCGGATCACTGCCAATGTCCGCGTGAAGGCGTGGGACTCCACCATCACGACCAAGCCCAAGGATTTCGACATCATCAACGGCGCAAAGATTTGGTCGCAGGAATTTGGGATGCCACTGGCAGCGGGGGTGACGAACCGTGCGCCAGAAGTCCGCCAGTATTCGCTGGAACAGGCGAATTATCTTCGCACGAAACTCCGTCTCTACCTGCGGATCACCGATGTTGACGACTCGCGCGTGATCAAAGTGCTCCACGTTGGCCCCATGGTCTCCATCAGCAAGCCCGACCCGCAGATTGATCGTGCCAACAACCTGCACGTTCTCTATCAACACACCGCCCACGGTTATCTCTACGTGGTGATCACGCCGGAGGGGGAGATCGTCCTGCGCCAGACGCACGAGATCGCAGACGGACGACCGAAGTTGGTGGGAGACGAGAACGGCAGATTCCGCGTATTGGGAGGATTACGATTACCTTCAGAAAACGACATCCCCTCTCTAAAATCAATTGAAACCGATGCCGCTCCGCAAACGCCATAACTCATTTTCAACCGCCTTCGTCCTGCTACTGGCTGCGGGCTGCCTGGCAACAACTCTGGTGACTGCAGTTGGCCAGGACATTTCCGTACGCCTCAGGAACGGTGACCGCATCACCGGACGATTGCTCGCTCAGGAAACAAATCACGTCATCATCTCCACGAGTTGGGCGGAGTCCATCGCCCTACCCATCTCGACGATCAGCGGGTTTGATTCGAAGCAAGGAGAGAATCTTTACACAGCACCACCCTCTGCACCGCCAAGCAAGCCCGCACCGATCTCAACGGCCAAGGCAAAGGCCGCAAGCGTTCCAGCCAAGAGTATTCGCGGCAGCGTTCAACTCGGCTCGGACTTCCAGTACGGCGCACGCGACCGGGAATTGATCTATGCGCGGATCAGAGCTTCCTATGAACAGCCTTACAAGCACGATCAGAAAAAGTTTTTCCGCACCTTCGGGGATTACAGCGCAGATTATGGCGAGACGGAAAAAGTGAAGTCTGCGAACCGCATGACCAGCAGCTTGAAGACTGATTTTGATCTGGACGAACGCACTTACTGCTACAACGTGGGGAGCGGCGGTTATGACGAGATCAGGAAGATTGACGCACATTACGAGATCGGCCCTGGCCTCGGCTATCATCTCATCAAAACCCCAACGTTCCAGTTCGATGTGGAAGCGGGCGCCAACTATCAGATGCAATTCCGCAGCACTGGCGAAAATCCCGATAGCGTCTTCATCCGCGTGGCCGAGGACGCCACTTGGAAGATCGCTCCGCGTCTGTCTTTCTCAGAGAAGTTCGAGTTTTTCGTCAATGTCGATGACACAAGCCAGTTCCGTTTCCGTCTCGATTCCAACTTCAGCTATAAACTGATCGAAAACCTGTCGCTAAATCTCACAGTCATTGACCTCTACGACACCGACCCCGCGCCATCCGTGGATCAGAACGAATTCCAGGTACGCTCCTCCATCGGGATCACATTCTGACTCAGCCACCGAGTGAACCGCTCGATCAGCGAAGATCAGCGGTTAAGTTTCACCGCAATTCTTCCAGCGATCGCACGCGTGCCTGCATCTCTTTGACGATGGGATTGGCGCGTTGCAACACCGCTTGCTCGATCTGGCCGGGATAAGCATTCATCACCACACGCACCGCTGCGATGGGTTCTCCGTTGCGATCCCGTAACGGTTGCACCACGGACACCGTGTCCTTCTCCCTGCCGTAAAACACATGTCCACCCGCAATCGCACCGCGCTCGGATTCGCCACCAGCCAAACCAACTTCCGCAGCGTCCTTGCTCGCGATGATGCGCGGCTCGCCCTTTTCGTCGCTCACATAAATCTTCAAGCCCACCAGCCGAGGATTGGTTTTCAGGCAATCGCGGACAAGCGCAGCCGCCAGAGGTTCGCGCGGAGTGTAGTTGATCCGCGCATCCGCGAAGCGACACACGGAATCTGATTTCGTCCAGAACCCGATCTTGCCGGACGCGAAACTCGTGTCCGTCAACTCCGGGATCGCCTCGCGACCGTTGAACCAGGCCCGGATTTTGTTGCCCCTGCATTCGATCTTCAACTCGTGCCACTCGCCAAGCTTCACCTCCAACGACGGACCGATGGGTTGGCTGCGGATGCCCGCCACGACTTTGTAAAACCGGATGTTGTTGCCAAGCGCACTGGCACGGATGACATAAAAATTTTTCTGATCCTGAAAGCGAAAGACCATCCCCGCCATCTGCTCGACCAATCCATCCACGATCTTGAACTTCGTCGTCAGCGTGAAGTCATCGAACTTTCCCGGCTGATAGATGCACATGGGAAAATATTCGTCCTTCACGTTCCTGCGCGTCTGGGTCAACACGACATTGTTCGTTGCGCCGAGTGAATCATCCGGGCGCGCCAGCCACAAACCAGGTTGCCCCTCGCCTGCCACAACATTGGTGAAACCGGCTGGAGATTGCTCCGCGCTGGCAGCGCCGAAATCCAACACCAATTCCACGCCCCGCACCGGAAGCGCGAGCAGACAGAGAAAGCTTATCAATCGGATCAACATCCTTGTGAGCGTGACAAACCCACAGCCCAGCGACAAGGAAATGCGCCTGCCGTACGGTTTGCGCAGGGTTTGACATTTTCACCGTGAGTTTGGACTCTCACCCGCGCATGACTGTCAAACCGTGGAAATTCATTTCGTCCAAACTGCTCAACAAGTTTCGCATCTTCAACGTCCGCTCAGACATCCGGGTGTCCCCGCGCACCGGGCACGAACACGATCTGTTCGTCATCGAATGTACCAACTGGTGCAACGTCATCGCCATCACGCCCGACCAAAAAATCGTGATGGTGGAGCAATATCGCCCCGGCTCGGACACGGTGGAACTGGAGATTCCGGGCGGGATGATTGATGCCGAAGATAGCTCGCCCGTAGCAGCAGGCGTGCGGGAGTTACGTGAAGAGACAGGTTACGAAGGCCATAATGCGCGACTGCTGGGCCAGATTTTCCCGAACCCCGCCATCATGAACAACGTCTGCTACACGATCATCGTGGAAGATTGCCGCTGCATTCATCCCGTGGAATTGGATGCGGGCGAAGACATGGTCACGCGACTCGTGCCTGTGGCAGACATCCCAAAACTCGTGGCTGAAAATAAAATAGGCCACTCGCTTGTGGCGGTGGCCTTGTATTATTTCGAGCTTTGGCAACGCGGCTTGAAGCCGACGCCAAAGCCGGGCGCTTAATTCGTCTTGAAGAAATCCTTCACCACATCAGCGACACGCTGGATCTGTGCATCGGTCAATTCGGGATAGATCGGAAGGCTGAGGCATTGGCGTGCGGCTTTTTCCGTGACCGGGAACGAGCCTTCCTTGTAACCAAGATGCGCGTAGCACTTTTGCAGGTGCAACGGCAGCGGATAATGCAACGCGCACCCCACGCCGTTGTCTTCGAGATGCTTCTTGAGCGCGTCACGCTTCGGATGGCGCACCACGTAAAGATGCCAGGCGGATTCTGCCCACGCAGCTTGCGTCGGAAGTTGAAGCGGCGTGTCTTTGAGCAGCTCTGCGTAACGCTTTGCCACGCGCTGACGGCCCGCTGTCCAAGCAGGCAGGTGCGGCAACTTCACGCCCAACACCGCGCCTTGAATGCCTTCCATGCGATAGTTGAAACCGATCTCATCGTGATAGTAACGCACCGTCGAACCGTGTTCGCGCAATGACCGCGCGCGCTTGGCGTATTCCCCGTTGTTGGTCACGAGGGCGCCGCCTTCGCCAGCAGCACCAAGGTTTTTGCCGGGATAAAAACTGAAGCAAGACATCGCGCCGAACGTGCCCACGGTTTTGCCTTTGTATTTCGCGCCGTGCGCCTGTGCCGTGTCTTCCACGACCGGCAGATTATGCTTCTTCGCGATGGCAAGGATCGGATCAATGTCGAACGGATGCCCGTAAAGATGCACGGGCATGATGGCCTTGGTGCGCGGCGTGATGGCTTTCTCGATGTTGGCAGGGTCGAGATTGAACGTCGCATCGTCCACGTCCACGTACACCGGAGTGGCGTTGACGTACGAAATCGCCCAGCTCGTCGCCACAAAAGTACAGGGCGTGGTGATGACCTCGTCACCCTGTTTGATGTTCAAGAGCAACAATGCGACATGCAGCGCGGACGTGCCGCTGTTGAACGCCACGCAATGTTCCGCGCCGCAATACTTCGCGAAATCTTTTTCAAATTGGACAACGTCCGGCCCAAGACAAAACGAGCAGGCGTCGAGGTTGCGGGCGATGGCGGCGTCAATCTCCTTGCGAAGCGGACGGATTTGAGCGGGTAGATCGAGATACGGAACTTTATCGTGCATGTGATTTATCTTTCAAAAGGTTTTGAAAACCGGGCGACAGATTAGTTGAGGGCGGGACAGGAGCAATTTTTTTCCATACGGATTCGCACTCCGGGTTTTTCCGGGGGACACCGTTCAAGGATTCTCCATCATCCAAATCACAGCGCGTTCACGCCATGCGTTCCAATCCGTGCCGTAGTCCTCACGCAGGATGGATTTCAAGATCAGCAACGCCTCGCCAGATTGATTGTCCACAGGCGACCGCGCCACTTCGATGAGCCATGGCAGCTTCACGGAATTGGGACGTGACAGCAGATCAGCGAACACCACGCGCCGCACCGCAGCAGGCGTTGCAGAATTCGTGAGTTGCGAACCGAACCCAGCGAACGACGCATCCGTCAGCAAGCGGCTCGCGTGTTGCGCCACATCCACCTGACCCGCGGCGGGTGTCTGCGGCAACATCGCGAGCAGGGTGTTTCCCTGATCAGACGGCGCGCTTCCAGAAACCAAAACCTGATTGAGTTGCGCCGACCAGTTCGTCACGACCACCGGTGCGCCGAACGAAGTCGTCGTCACTTCGCGCGCGAATGCGATGATCGGCTTGTCATCAGATTCCTCTGCGGCTGGCTTGCGGGAAATTTTCTGCCAGATGTCTTCTGCACCCGCGATGACGAGTGCGACGATGACGATATGTTTAAGCTTTAGCTGCATGAACGATTCAGTTGCCTCCGGTGAAAGCAGGATGTTCGCCAGCGAGCGGTAGTTTTTGAAGCGGTGAAAGTTTGCCTGGAAACAAAGCAAAACCGGCTCATTCACAGTCCTACCTTGAGCAGAGGACGTGGGTGATTGTCACGAACAGAACCGCCGCGCGTACCATTTTTAGCCGCTATGATTCATTCTTCCACGATATATTCCGCGAACTCCGCATGGTGATGCGGCGGGATGCGCGCCTTGAACTTCGCCACCTTGGTCAAGTAACGTCGCTCGATCACTTGCCCGACTTTGTGAAGTCTCGCGATGGTAGCCGCCTGTTCATGCGGAATCTTCAACTCCACAAATTCACGCTCAGGCCGGATCTGACTGCTGATCTCTGCGAGCAATTCTTCAACGCCCTTGCCGGTCTTCGCGGAAATAGCCACTGAGTTCGGATACAACTCGCGCAATCGCATGAGTGTCCCGCCGCCATTCAACTGATCCACCTTGTTGAAGACCATCATCGTGGACTTGTCACCTGCACCGAGTTCATTCAACACCGAATTCACCGCTGCGATCTGCTCGTCCACCTGCGGATGACTCACGTCCACGACGTGCAACAACAGATCCGCCTGCACCACTTCTTCAAGCGTGGCTTTGAATGACTCCACCAACCCATGCGGCAATTTCTTGATGAACCCCACCGTATCCGTGAGCAAAATGTTTTGATTGGTCGGCAAATGCAGTCGCCGCGTCGTCGGATCAAGCGTGGCGAATAAGATGTCCTTCGCCAACACACCCGCACCCGTGAGTTTGTTTAGCAGGGTGGATTTGCCCGCGTTCGTGTAACCGACGATGGAAGCGAGCGGCCATTGATTCCGTTGACGCCCGGCGCGCTGCGTCTCCCGCTGTTGACGTACCGCCACCAAGTCGCGCTCGATACGATCAATGCGCTCGCCGACTTTCCGGCGATCCGCTTCTAGCTGCGATTCGCCTTCACCTCCGCGCATACCGATGCCGCCGGATTGCCGCGACAAGTGTCCCCAAAACCGCGTCAGGCGCGGGAGCAAATGCTGGAGTTGCGCGAGTTCGATCTGGAGTTTGCCTTCGCGCGTACGCGCGCGTTGCGAAAAGATGTCGAGGATCAGTGCCGTGCGATCCAAGATTTTGATCTCGAAGATTTTTTCCAGATTGCGGGTCTGCGCGGGGGAAAGCTCATCGTCGAAGATGACCGTATCCACTTTGTTCTGTTTGCAAACGCCGGCGAACTCATCCGCCTTGCCCTTGCCGATGAACGTGGCGGGCGACGGCGAATCCATCTTCTGCACGCCTTCGCCGGTGATTTCGGCACCGGCGGTGGTGGCCAGCTCAGCGAGTTCCGCGAGCGATTCGCGAATGTCCGCGCTGGTGCGG
>JANPGI010000088.1:0-5034 GCA_031423875.1 Verrucomicrobiota bacterium
CTCCCACGGTAAGTCGAATAACTCCACGGCGAGCAGAGCAGGGGCACATGATAACCCGCACCCGCGTCCGCGATGCCGAACCGCACCGGCACTTGATCCAGAAAACGAATCTTCGGCAAGGTCGGCCACTTGGATGCAAAGTAATCACCAACGAAGAACACGATCTCGTAATGGCCCGCCTTCATTTCATCCGCAGCCAGCAAAGGCGTTTCAGTGCGACCATCGGTATTGGTGCGAGCGGTGGTGACGAGCGTGCGGTCTTCACCGTCGAGTGACCAGAGTTCAATCTTCATTCCTGAAGCTGGGCAACCATGCGCGGTGTCCAGAACGTGAGTGCTGAGTTTGGAGGGCATAAGTCAGATAGCTACGCGTGAGTTAAGTCCCGCAGCCGCAGTTCCGCAATCTTGAAAATTTCTGTGAGCGCGGCCTGAATCTCCTGTTCGCTGGAATTGTGCAGACGAACTTTGAACCCGTTCAAGATCGCCTCCTTCTTGTTGAGCCGCGCGCAGATGACGAACGGAAAACCAAACTTCTTTTTGTAAGCCGCATTGTTCTGCTGGAACAACTCAACTTCCTCCGGCGTGAGATTGCCCAAGCCCGCGCTCGCCTGCTCGCCCGTAGATTCCTTCGTGAGTTGTCCGGCCAACGCCAGCTTGCCGACCAGATCAGGATGCGCACAGATCAGCGCGAGTTGCTGCGCATCACTCGCGCCACGCACAGTTTCACACAATGCCGCATGAAGCGCTTCCACGCTGGCGAACGGGCGTTGCGCCCAAGTCGCCTCCGCAATCCACGGCGAATGTTCAAACACCGGCCCGACGATGCGGACGAATTCGTCGTGGGAGAGCAAGTTGAGTTGGCTGAGGGTCATAGTCAAAAAAAGGCAACTAAGTGCTAATCGGAACAATTTCGAGGGCAAATTCAAATTTTTTCTTTCGGGCTTCGAAGAGTGCAACAGGTCTTGCCCGGCGTTTGTTCAGAGCTAGGATTTCATTCCGTTTGTTTGACTTCATTTTACAACCAAGAATAATTCCCTCTAAAATAGGTTGGAGCGATTTAACAACCCGCCTGCCAGGCCCAGTAAAACTGATTCTCCATTCGTCTTCATGTTTCCAGCAACTTGCTTTTGTAAACAGGATCTTGTCACCAAGAGCCCCCATCTTGGTCGGTTCAAAATTGAAAAGACTGAATCTGGGATAGCGCTCCTCGTAAACAATTTCGCGCGCCATGCTCAATACGTTTCCCGCCAAACGACGATATTTTAGACAGT
The DNA here is from genome assembly GCA_031423875.1 of Verrucomicrobiota bacterium. Taxonomy (GTDB): domain Bacteria; phylum Verrucomicrobiota; class Verrucomicrobiia; order Limisphaerales; family JADLHS01; genus JADLHS01. Next base: position 1,271 of record JANPGI010000088.1, read on the forward strand.
AACCGGAGTGGTCTCTTGCATAATATGCAAACATTAACAAGTCATCCGGCTTTCGAGAGAACGATACGATTCCGTATTCATCAATGCTTTGCTGCATTCTTGCGATATGACCGTCATAATATTTTTCGAAGAAGCCTTCTTTCAATGCTTTATTGATAATGTCCCACTTTTTCTTCTTCCGGATTCCGCGCAATTTATCCTCAAGTAATTGACTCAGATATTTCTTCTTTTGTTCTAAAGTTCCTTCGAAGGTGTGCATTACTTTCGAATCGAACGGATCATTGAACATTGCCGGGCTAGCGAAGAACAATTCCTCTTTCAGTATCCAAGATTCGGAATAGCTGTCATGCGGGCGGTATTTGAATAAGAATTCTGGTTTGGAATTGAAGGCTAAACCGAGGACTGGCGCAATGTTTCCACAAACGCATTTTGTTACTCTTTCACCAGAATCCCACGCGAAGGCCACCTCGGCTTCACGCTTGCAATTGGGACACTTCGCTGTGAATGCCATTTAGGTCGCTTTCTACTTTGTTACGATCCACTCCATCGCCTTCTCCGCCAGTTTGTCGAACGCGGTCACGCAGAGTTCGAGGTGTTCTTCCTTCGTGTCCTCAATCTTGTTGTGGCTGATGCCGTGGAGGCTTTGGACGAACAGTATCACCGTCGGCACGCCCGCCGCCGCGACTTCCGCCGCATCATGCAACGGTCCGCTCGGCAGGCGATGTGATTTGCCACATGTCTCGCGGATGGATTCGTCGCACAGGTTGATGAGGTCGTTGTTGAACGGGCGCGGCGCGATCTGCCAGATGCGTTCCCACGAAACGCGCACGTTGCCTTCCTTGGCGAAGCGTTCACTCGCAGCCTTGGCGTCGGCCAGCATCGTGGCGAGTTTGGCGGCGTCGAGATGGCGTTGATCCAGCGTGATGCGACATTCCTCCACGACGCTGGTGACGATGCCGGGCTTGGTCGTGCACGAGCCAATGGTGCAAACGCCATTCCCGCTGCGTTCGGCGATCTGGTAAATCTCGGAACTCATCTTCGCGGCAGCGAGGAACGCGTCTTTGCGCCGATTCATTGGCGTGCTGCCGGAATGTGCGGCCTGACCGTGGAAGGTGATGGCGTGTCGCTCCACGCCGAACGTGCCGAGCACCGCACCGAGCGGTAAATCGAGATCAAGCAACACCGGACCCTGTTCGATGTGCAACTCGATGTAAGCGGCGGCGTTCTTGAGTTCTTTGCCGCTGTCTTTCACGCGCTCGAAATCAATGCCGACGTTCGCGAGCGCGTCGGGAAGTTTGATGCCTTGCTTGTCCACAAGACCGCGCGCTTCGTTCATGTCCAAATTGCCGGAGCAAGCCGACGAGCCGAACAAACTTTTGCCAAACCGCGCGCCTTCTTCATCCGCCCAATCCACGAGGCGGACGGTGATCGGAGGCTTGCCGCCATACTGTGCATGGATGCGGCGGAGAATTTCTACACCAGCGACGACGTTGAGGCAACCATCCAGCCAGCCGCCGTTCGGAACGGAATCCATGTGACCACCGATAATGAGTTCTTTTTCAGATTGACCGTGCAGGGTCGCCCACAGATTGCCCGCTGCGTCGGTATGAACTTCGAGGGGGAGTTCCGCGAGTTTGCTTTTCAGCCACACGCGCGTCTTCGTCCACATGGGTGTGAAGGCGACGCGTTGTGCGCCATTGTCATCGCCGGTGAGGGCGCGGAGTTCCTTGAGTTCGGCGACGGTGCGTTTGGGGTTCAACGGCGTACTCATGTGGGCAATCATGGCGAACCGCGTGAGAAATTCAACTCCCGGCACGAATTGCATCGGGTTTTGCATGGCGGACTAAGAGCCTCTCCGGGAAAGCTGTTGCGCAGGGAGCCGATTTCACGTAAAAAAAAGCCATGCAAACCTCGAAATTTCTGTTGGTCATCGGCGCGGCGATGATTTTTTCCGCGCCCAGCTTGCTTGCTGCCAAACCGGAAACTGAAGCGCAGATCAAGATGCGTGAAGCACTGCGTCTCAAGATGGAGGAGTTGAATGCTCAGGAGACGCCGCCCGCGCCGGTGGTCGCACCCGTAGCTCCCGAACCTGCGCCCGTGGCGAAGCCGGAAGTCAAACCTGCCACGCCGAAAGCAGTGAAGGTCAAAGCTGCACCGGCCAAACCGAAAACAGTGGTCGTGCCCGTACCGGTGGAACGCCCGGTTGTTGCGCCCGCCAAAGCCGAATTCTCAGAGCCTGTGACTGAATCTGAGGCTGCCGCTGCTGCTCGTATGCGTGAGGCATTGGAAAAGAAGATGGCGGAATTGGATGCAACGCCCGCGCCCGTCGCCAAGCCACAGCCGAAAGTCGTGGTCGCTCCCGAAAAACCCACGCCGGTCAAAGCTCCAGCAAAGCCCGTCGCACCCGCAGTTTCAGCCGCACCCGTCGTGGCGGTCACTCCCGCACCGCCCAAGATGGAAGCCCCTGCTTCACCGCTGCCCGTCACCAAGCAGGATCGCTTGGCGGAGTTGCTCCGTCGTTACAAGGCGGATGAGTTAACCGCGCAGGATTATCATACGCAACGCGCGGCGATTATTGCTGGTCAGTAAGCGAGATCAATCGCGAGACGTTTTCCAAACCCCGTCGCCCATTGAGTGGCGGCGGTTTTATTTCAGCTTCTTCTCGAACTTTTCAACCTTGGGTCGGATGACGGCGCGGCAGTAACCCTCATTGGGATTCGTGCGATAATAATTCTGGTGGTAGCCCTCGGCCTTGTAGAATTTTTTCAACGGCACGATCTCCGTGACGATCTTATCGGAAAAATTCTTTTGCGCGGCGGCTTTGGATTTCTCGGCGACTTCTTTTTGGGCGGCTGAATGGTAAAGGATGATGGAGCGGTACTGTGTGCCGGAATCGTTGCCCTGCCGATTCAGCGTGGTTGGATCGTGCGCTTCCCAGAATGTTTCGATGACTTTCTCGTAGGAAGTTTTCGCAGGATCGAATTCAATCTGGATGACCTCCGCGTGGCCGGTATCGCCCCGACAGATGTCTTTGTAGGTCGGGTTGTCGGTGTTGCCACCTGCATAGCCGCTGGTGACGGATTTGACGCCGGGCAACATCTGGAAGAGCGCCTCGGTACACCAGAAGCAGCCGCCGCCGACGGTCGCGAGTTCAGTTGTGTTGGTTTGCATGGTTGTGGTTTTGTTTATGTCCGCTGCGTGCGCCGTCAACGCGCCAACCGCCAGCAGACCGTAGATCAATTGTTTCATGTTGATAATCTTTCTCAAGGTTGGTTCGGTTGAGACTCAAAAACCTTACGGATAAAATTCGTTCGAGTTCGTTCAGAGTGCGCCCGTCCTCGGGCGCAGCGGCCTGCACAATCCATGTCGGCTCGATACTGCGACAAACTTCTCTTCGGCGAGCGTTGCTGTGGCCGAGGACGGCCACGCTCCGTTTTTATACAAGCACACGACTCACTCCGGATTGTCGAGATGTTCGCCCGGCGGCAGATCGGCGAACTGCTCCAAATGTTCCGATCGCAGTGGCGAGGTGATGTTGTGTTCCTCGGCGAACCACTTGCCAAGATCAACCAGCTTGCAGCGATGCGAACAGAACGGGGCGTATTTGCCTGCAAACCAATCGCCGCGTTTTTTGCACGTCGGGCATTTGACTTGTGCCGGGGTGCTCACGTTCAATCCAAAGTCAGCGGCGGATTTCCGCGCCCACAGCTTTCAAGTCCGCCGCCACGCTGATGGCAGTGTTGCGTTTCAACGCGCCGACTTCG
>JANPGI010000089.1:0-1828 GCA_031423875.1 Verrucomicrobiota bacterium
TCCAGTTCCTTGTCGGTCACGAGTTTCTTTGTCGTCATCAACTGCTCGAACAGTTTGTCGCCAGCCTTCACTTCCCAATCCACGGGCACGCTGGAAGCCGCTGCCCTCACCATCTTGTCTCGCGCGAGAAAAATTCCCACCAACAAGCCGACCACGCCGACGACCACGCCAACCAACACCGACATCGCCATGCGTTTCTTTGCGCGCACCTTGGCGCGTTGAATTGCGAACGCCGGATTGTTCACCAGCACCGGATGATCGAGAACGCTGTGGTCTGACGTGTGGATGACAATTTGCGGATGCGATGGATGGGAGAAGAAAATCAAACGGTCGCTCGCGCCGCCGAGTTCGATCTTCATACCGTTGGCGGGCAGATCAAAGTCGCCTTTCTCAGACTCGAAATGCACGGCGTCTGCGCTGATGAGAAGTTCACCGGAAGCGCGCCCATTCGGAAGATCAGGATGAAATGCGCCGCCCGCAACTCGTCTGTCGTTCTGCGCCAACACTTGGGGATTCGCCATGCTGCGAAACTAACGAGGCCAATTCCACGCGGCGAGAAAGAAATCAACTCACTCTCGCAGCAGGCTTGAAATTGAACGTCATTCAGCCCCATCCTTCACAAACCGTAAAGCAAATGAACAACGTCCGCTCAACCGGCAGCATCAATACAGTCGCCATCCTTGGCGGCGGGCCGGTTGCCAGTACGCTTGCCATCTTACTGGCTCGCGCCGGAGTGCGCGTCGCCATCTGGCACAAACCCAAGGCCGCACCACTCATCGTTGGTGAATCGCTCGTGCCTGCCGTCATCCCGATGCTTCGCAAACTTGGTGTCGAGGACGAGGTGCGGAAGTTCAGCATGTTGAAACCCGGTGCGACGTTCAACCTGAGCGACGATACAAACTTCTCCTTCTTTTTCGAGCAGCTACGCGGATTGCCGCGCTACGCCTACAATGTCCCGCGTGATCTGTTTGACGCGACCCTGCTAGAAGCCGCACAGAAAGCGGGCGCCGCCGTTTATGAAACGCCTGCCGAAGTCACGCGCGTGGCCGGAACTGATCGCGTCGAACTCAGCGCCGCCACGCTCGCAGAAGCGCGCGGTTACTTTACCGAAGCACCAGACTTGATCGTGGACGCCACGGGCCGCCTGCGACTGTTGCCGAACTTGCTCGAAATCCCCGCCACGCCGGGTCGCCGCAAAGACACCGCGTTGTTCGCGCATGTGGACCAGACGCACCTCGATCACGAAGGTCACGTTCACACCACACGATTGGATCGCGGCTGGAGCTGGCGCATTCCGCTGCCGGGTCGCGTCTCGCTCGGCATGGTTGTGCCAGCGGAACATTTGCCGCAGTTCGGAGCAACGAAGGAAGAGCGTTACGACAATTTATTAAAACGGGATTCCGTTTTGAGCAAGGTCGCCAAAGACGCGAAACGCATCACGCCCGTGATGGAATATGCGAATTACCAACTCGTCTCCAAACGCTTGGTGGGCGACGGATGGGCGTTGGTGGGTGACACGGCAGGCTTCATTGATCCGGTATTTTCCAGCGGACTTTTCCTCGGGATGCAGGGTGCTTTCAAACTAGCCGATGCCATCGCAAATGGGTCTGCATTTGCGTTTCAAGAATATGAATCGGCGGTTATCCACCACTTGGAGACGTGGCACGAGATCGTGGATTATTGGTACAGCGGCAGGTTGTTCACCTGTTTCAAAGTCGGCGAGGTGATGAGGGACAAGCTGTTTGTGAAGCTGATATTCCCGCACATGAACAAGCACATGGGCCGCATCTTCGGCGGCGCGGCGTCCAACTCGGCTTTCGCGTCGGCG
>JANPGI010000090.1:0-1540 GCA_031423875.1 Verrucomicrobiota bacterium
ATTCGACAAGCTCAGACTTGAACAACCGCTCTGGCCCTGCAACTCTTGCGCTCACCAACCTATGAGATTCAACCCAATCAACGTCGTTGCTGCCGCTGTCCTGAGTTTTCATGTCTCCAACGCCACGGCGCAGGACAAGGACGCGACTTCAGCAGCGCCCACCCATCGTTACAGCTTCAACGCTGACGCGAAGGATTCCGTGGGTCACGCGGACGGCACGTTGGAAGGTGCTGCCGCCATTCGTGACGGGCAGGTTCACCTCAACGGCACACGCGGCACTTACGTGAATCTTCCAGGCGGACTCATCGCCGGTTACAACGCGGTCACGTTTGAATTCTGGACGACCCTTGGCACAAACAAAAACTGGCCGCGCGTTTTCGATCAAGGTTCGACCAATGGCAATCAAGGCGGATACGACCTGTATTTCTGCCCGCGCAGCGGCGCGAAGGATTTTCGCCTGACCATCATGGACCCGCACCCGACGGAGCGGGTCGTCACCATTCCGGGCAATCTCGACAACCAGACCAACCTTCACGTGGCGTGCGTTTTGGATTCGGCCACCGGTTTCATGGGCATTTACACCAACGGCCTGCTCGCCAACTCGCGAAAAGACCTTGTCTCCCTTTCCAGCGTGGCCACGAACTATTTTTTCCTCGGCCGCTCACTCTTTGCGAGCGATGCCGCGCTGAACGGTTCCATTGATGAATTCCGCATCTACAACAAAGCCCTGAGTGCGACAGCGATTGCCACCAGTTACAGCAACGGTCCGAACGCAAAGCTCCCCGCCCGCTGAATCCGGCGTACGAGCCGCGCCTCCGCACCCTCTCCGCTTCGAACGGGGAGAGTCCGACGCCACCTTCGCCCACCCGTCGCGACGAAATCGGATGAAGGCGGATCGGATGGGAGAGGGGCTGGGGGTGAGGGCTTCGGGTGAGGTGTCGAAGGCATTTTGATTTTCGCCAGTTCGTGTTCCCAGATTCGCAGAACCGTCCAGCCGCGTTGCCTGAGCGTGCGGTTCACCAATCGGTCGCGAACTTTGTTGCGGGTGAGTTTCTTTGTCCAAAAGGCGCGATTGTTTTTCGGCTGCGTCGCGTGCTTCGGGCAGCCGTGCCAGAAACAGCCATCCACAAACACCGCGAGCCTCGCTTGCCTGAAGACGAAGTCTGGCCGCACGCGAAATGTTTTCTGTAGCGGCGCTCTGTGAGCGCCGAAGCGTGGCGAGCAAAGGGGACGACGGTCATAGACCGACGCTACAGCCTTGCCACAAATCTCCACTTGCCGCCGCCAGCCCGTGATGTGATGTCGCCGGAATAATTTCGCCAGCGCCAATTCCGTGGCCTTGTTACCGCGCCCGCGGATGCGCGACATCACTTCCGACCGCTTTGCTTTGGAAAAGACATCAGCCATGATTGCAACCATACGACCTTGCTGATAGAATCACCGCATGAAACAAATGGCCTACGTCGTTTACCGCGAGGACGAATTCTTTGTCAGTCAATGTCTCAACGTAGACGTTTCCAGTTTCGGTGCCACCCGCGAA
>JANPGI010000091.1:0-2145 GCA_031423875.1 Verrucomicrobiota bacterium
CACCCTGGCGCAGCACCAGAATCTGATCCGCTTTACGAATGGTGCTCAAGCGATGTGCGATGACGAAGCTCGTGCGCCCGGTCATCAGATGTTCGAGTGCTTCCTGAATGAGTCGTTCCGTCGCGGTATCCACGCTGGCGGTGGCTTCGTCGAGGATGAGGATGCGCGAGTTCTTCAACAACGCCCGCGCGATGCTGACCCGTTGCTTCTCGCCAACGCTGAGTTTCACGCCACGTTCGCCGACGGAGGTGTCGAATCCATCCGGCAGGCGCGCAATAAACTCGTAGCAATTCGCCGCCTTGGATGCGGCGATCAACTCGTCCTCAGTCGCATCGAGTTTGCCGTAAAGAATGTTCTCGCGAATCGTGCCGTTGAAGAGAAACGGTTCCTGACTCACCACGCCGATGTGGCGGCGCAACGAATCCAGCGACAGATCGCGGATGTCCTGACCATCAATCGCGATGCGGCCAGAGGTGGCTTCATAAAACGCAGGCAGCAGATTGACGACGGTGGATTTGCCCGCGCCGGTCGGCCCGACGAGCGCGATCATCGCGCCGGGTTTGGCGTGGAGGGAAATGTTCTTGAGCACTTGCTGCGTCATTGATTTGTCGAGCGTCCCCTTCCCATGACAGTCTGGCGGAACGCCCCCTTCAGGCGGCAGCAAGTGGCCTTGGGAAGGTGCGCCCCCTGCCGCCTGAAGGCGGCGTTCCGGTTCAGGGGTGCCATGCGCGAGCTTGCAGTTCGGGGGATTCTCAGCCCGTCCCTCTCCCCGTCCGACGGGGAGAGGGTGGCCGGAGGCCGGGTGAGGGGACGTCTCATAACTGAAACCCACGTTCTCAAAAACAACTTCGCCGCGCACCGGCTCGCGCAGCGCAGCGCCGCCATCGCGAACCGCCCGTTCCTCGACGGTGTCCAGAATGTCGAACACGCGCTCGCCCGCCGCCCGCGCGCTTTGCATCATTTGATTCAAACCGTGAAGCTGGCCGATGGGCGCGTAGAACATGTGCAGGAACAGGAGAAACCCCACCAGTTCGCCCGAAGTCATTTTCCCCGCGATGGCGAGACTTCCGCCGACCCACAGCACGAGTGCGAATCCCGCCGCGCCCGCAAAACCCATCGTCGGTCCATACACCGCCCAGATGCGCATGATGCCGAGTTGCGCGCTGCGCATGTCGCCCGCGCGTTTCGCGAATCGCTCGTCCTCGTGCGCTTGGCGGCTGAACGCTTTGATCTGGCGCACGCCTTGCAGATTGTCCATGAGCAACGCGTTCATCGCGCTCGAAGCCTCGCGTTGTTTGCGATAGCGCCGATGCGCCGTGAGCGTGTACCACATCGCGCCGCCCGCCAGCACCGGAATCGGCGACATCGCAACAAGCGCGAGCGTTGCATTCATGTGAAATAAAAACGCCGCCACGCCGATCACGCTGAGGACGGCGACCACGCCTTGCTCCAATCCATCAATCAACACGCGCTCGACGGCGTTCACGTCCTCAATCACGCGCGTGAGCAAGTCGCCCGAAGCGCGCTGGTCAAAGTAACCGACGGGCAAGCGTTGCAATCGCGCATACACCGCGCGCCGCATGTCGTAGATGACACTTTGTTCAAGTTGATTGTTGACCAGCACGCGCAATCCACTGAATGCATCGCGCAGAAAAAACGCGCCGAGCAAACCGATCATCGCAGGCGCAAGCAAATTGGCCTGCGACTTGCCGATGACTTCATCAATGGCGAACTGCGTCAGCTTTGGAAACGCAAACGACGCCAGCAGCGACAGCACCGCTGCCGCGACAGTGCCGACAGCCAGCCACGGATAAGGCCGCAGAAAAACCGCGACGCGACGCAGCACATCCGACGTGGAGCGTTTGCGGGCGGAGAAGGTGGATTCTGTGGAACGAGCGTGAGCCATGCGAGCGGGGTTAAGAATTTTTAGCCACAGATTGGCACAGATGAAACACAGATGGGAAAACACCGGACGGGCAATCGCCTGTTTGTTGCAAATCGCAAACAAACGCACCCGGTGTGACGCGCCTCTTCATCACGCTTGCAGTTCTTAATCTGTGTTTCATCTGTGCCAATCTGTGGCTGAGTTTTTGTCAGCGGACGTTGCGGTCGAGAAAATCCACCATCGCCTTGCCGAACGGCGCG
>JANPGI010000092.1:0-6562 GCA_031423875.1 Verrucomicrobiota bacterium
GCTCGTCACCAAGCAGACCGGCCCGGAAGGTCGGCTCGTGAGCAAGTTGCTCGTCGCTGCGGCAGAAGAGATCAAGAAAGAGTTTTATCTTGCGGTGTTGTTGGATCGAGAAACTTCCCGCCCGCTCATCATGGCCAGCACTGAAGGCGGCATGGACATCGAAGAAGTCGCCGAGAAACATCCCGAGAAGATCATCAAGGAGCAGATTGATCCCGCCGTCGGCATCATGCCGTATCAGGCGCGCAAGATCGCTTCCGCACTCGGTCTCAAGGGCGACGCCTTCAACAGCGGCGTGAAGTTGCTCATGGGTGTTTACAAGACTTGGTGGGAATGCGACGCCTCGATGGTTGAGATCAATCCGCTCTGCATCGTGGTCGGCGCGGACGGCAAGGAATCACTTTGTGCCGTGGACGCCAAGATCGGTCTCGATGACAACGCGCTGTATCGCCACAAGAACATCATGGAGATGCGCGATCTCGCTGAGGAAGCGCCACTCGAAATCGAAGCCAGCAAGTACGCACTGAATTACATCAAACTCGACGGCAGCATCGCCTGCCTCGTGAACGGTGCAGGCCTTGCGATGGCGACGATGGACATCATCCAGCATTTCGGCGCGATGCCCGCAAACTTTCTGGACGTTGGGGGTGGCGCGAGCAAGGACCAGGTGACCGCCGCGTTCAAGATCATCCTGCAAGACCCGAACGTGAAAGGCATCCTCGTCAACATTTTTGGCGGCATCATGGATTGCAACGTCATCGCCACCGGCATCGTCGCGGCGGTGAAAGAGACAGGCTTGAATCTTCCGCTCGTCGTGCGACTCGAAGGCAACAACGTCGTCGCGGGCAAGAAGACTTTGGCGGAATCCGGCCTCACGCTCATCACGGGCGACACGATGGCGGATGCCGCGCAGAAGGTTGTCAAAGCCGTCGGCAAATAGCAGATGATTGGCTACTAGGGCGCGATGCTTCGGGACGACGAACAGTTGGAACGGGCAAAGCCGGAGGCAACCGGCTTGGAGTCGTATCGTCGTCTGATTGAATTGCAGAAACAGATGATCGAGCTGTCACAACAACACGAACGTTCCCGTCGCGAGTGCGAAGTACTCCGCGATGTGGTGGCGCGTGAAGTGGCCGCGCGACGCAGTGCCGTGGGGCGTTTGCGTAATTCAGCGGGCAAGTTGTTCAAGAGTTCACCGTTCGCACTGGCGAGACAGTTTTTTTCCTGACATGAAAGTCACCGAAATCGCATTCAGTTGTTACCCCGTCACCGACATGACGCGGGCGCGGAAGTTTTACGAAGAAGTGCTTGGCTTGAAACCGACCATGATCGTCGGCGAGCCCGGCGGAATGCAGTGGACGGAATACGACATCGCCAACGGCACGCTGTCCCTCGGCGCAGGCGCACCGGACTGGCAGCCTCGCAGTGACGGCTGTTCCGTCGGTTTGGAGATGGAAGATTTTGATTCTGCTATCGCTGAGTTGAAAGCGAATGGCGTGAAGTTCAAGATGGAGCCGTTTCCCACGCCCGTCTGTCACATGGCGATGATTTCCGATCCCGACGGCAACACGATCTGCATCCATAAGCGTCACGCGAAGTGAATGATTGAATGGGAGTGTTAAAAGATTATCCTGATTCCATGATAGATGCAGCGACATTGGCGCAGATGAATGGTGAATATGTAATGCCACCGGACGCTGGTCCGGCGTGGCGCGCGGCTCATGCGGCTGGCATTGATATGTCCATCATCGAGGAAAATTTGAAGATCAGTCCGTGGGAACGGCTGCTCGCAAACGACCGGGCACTGGCGCTAGTGCGCGCGTTGCAACAGGGCAAGACGGTCATTCATGGAACTGCTCACTGAAATCCTGAAACGCCTCATCGCTGAGAAAGTCGAATTCAGCCTGATTGGCGGTCAAGCATCACGGCATTACGGCGTTTCGCTGGTGACGGAAGATGTGGATGTTTGCGCACGCTTTACGCCGGAGAATCTGCGACGTATTGAATCCGCTTTCAAAGATTTTCATCCGCGCCATCGGTTGACGGCAAACAAGCTGCCGCTGGAATTGACCGACGAACTTTGCCAACGCTTGAAGAATTTATATCTGACCACGGATTTGGGAATTCTGGATTGCCTCGGAGAAGTTGCCGGGATCGGAGATTTTGATGCGGTTCTTCGCCAAAGTGAGTTGAAGAGTTTTCCGTTTGGCGATTGCTTTGTTCTCAAGATTGACGCGCTAATCCAAGCGAAGAAAGCCGTGGGCCGTCCGCATGACCTAGTTGCCGTGGTGCAATTACAGGCCATCAAAGAAAAGAACGACCGGCAAAAAGAATAGTTTTGATCTGAAATCTGAAATCGAAAATTTAACATGTCCATCCTCGTTAAACCCAACACCAAAGTTCTCATCCAAGGCATCACCGGCAGCTTCGGCGCACGGCACGCCCAACTCTCCATTGATTACGGCTCGCAAATCGTCGCGGGCGTCACGCCCGGCAAAGGCGGCCAATTCTTCGAGCATGGCGGCAAGAAGGTCCCGATCTTCGACACCGTCGCCGATGCCGTGAAACAAACCGGCGCGACTGCCAGCGCGATCTTCGTTCCCCCGCCCTTCGCTGGCGACGCCATCCTCGAAGCCGTAGATGCCGGCATTGAACTCGCCGTCGCCATCACCGAAGGCATTCCCGTCAACGACATGATCAAGGTGAAGCGCGCGATGGAAGGCAAGAAGACGCGACTCATCGGCCCGAACTGTCCTGGTATCGTCACACCCGGCGAAGGCAAAGATTCCCACGGCGGTTGCCGCATCGGCATTGCGCCCGGTTACATCCATAAGAAAGGCAACATCGGCGTCGTCTCGCGCAGCGGCACGTTGACGTATGAAGCAGTGTGGCAACTCACCTCTCGCGGTGTCGGCCAGTCCACCTGCGTCGGCATCGGTGGCGATCCCGTGAACGGCACGTCGCATCTCGACGTCATCAAACTTTTCAACGACGACCCCGAAACCACTGGCATCATCATGATCGGCGAAATCGGCGGCAGCGCCGAGGAAGAAGCCGCCGAGTGGATCGCGAAGCATTGCAAGAAGCCGGTGGCTGGATTCATCGCCGGAACAACCGCCCCGCCCGGACGTCGCATGGGTCATGCGGGCGCGATTGTCAGCGGCGGCAAAGGCACGGCAGAAGCAAAGATCGCCGCGTTCAAAGCCGCTGGCATCGGCGTGGCCGCAACGCCGAGCGACATGGCGGATACGTTGTTGAAGATGATGTGAGGCGTGTTGCGTTGCGCGTATTGCGTCGAGTAACAGCGCACGCCCATTCTTGACGTAACACGGAAAACGAAACACGTCCCAATGGGCCTGCTCGATTTCATCCTGAACTTGGTCGGGCTGCTGCTCTGGTTCAACTGGCGCGCAGCCCGGTTCGATCCGTTGTTCAAATCCACACCTGCCACGCTCGCGGGCACGTTGCGACGCGCGGAAAAGACCTCGCTCAAGTCGTGGCATCTGCCGTTCGGCATACTCGGGCTGCTCGTGGTGCGAGCATTGTTCTACAATTTCATCTACTCGGAATTCGGCTCTGCGCTCAACTGGGCTGGGCGCGTTGACGTCGGCGTCATCTCGATTCCATTCTGCGGTAATCCCTCATCGTTGATGAAGATGTTGCTGTATTCATTTTATAGCTTCGGCGTCATGCTCGGTGTGTTTCTCATGTGGGTGCTGTTGCTGTCCGTGTTGAAATCTGGAGCGATGGAAACAGACTCCTTGCGACAATTACTACGCCTGCATCTGGGCGGAGTTGAAAAATGGTCGCGTGCGGCCAAGCTGCTGCTTCCACTGCTGATCATCGTCCCGATCTGGTGGCTTGGAAGCTGGCCGCTCACCTATTGGAATGTCCTGCCGCCCGTGAACGGGATGATGCATCGCTTTGAACAAGCGTTGCTCGTAGGCGCGGGAAGCTATCTCGCGTGGAAACATCTCATCGTTGGCGTGTTCGCCCTGTACTTCGTCAGCAGCTATGTTTATTTCGGCAAACAACCCTTCTGGCAACATCTGGATGTGATCGCGCGATTGCTCCTCACGCCCTTGCGTCCCCTGCCCTTGCGATTCGGCAGGATAGATTTCGCCCCCATCGTCGGCGCAGGGATCATCCTGCTCACCACGCAAGTAATCGAGCAGGGCATTGAACTGCCGTGGGGAAATGATGCTTCAGGAAAACAAAAGTCACGCTGGATCAACGTGCCAGGATTGGTTGATCTCTACGAACGCGTGTCGAAGTAAATTCAGCATCAATTCACCACAGGCAGCTTCACCGTCACCGCTGTCCCCACTCCAAGCTCGCTCTCGACAATCAACACGCCACCGTGAATCTCAGCGAGTTGCCGTGCGATGGTAAGCCCAAGTCCGAGGCCTTGTTGCTCATGTGTCTTACGGTCAAACTGCATGAACGCGCCGATCTTCGTGATCTGATCCGCCGTCATGCCGCGACCGCGATCACCCACAGTCAGAATAATTGTTCCATCCGTCGCCACGAGTGTCACGGCCACCGACGTGCCAGGCTTGGAAAACTTAAAGGCGTTGTGTGTGAGTTCGCTGACGACCTTGCTGAAATATTCCTCGGACATGCCGACGGACATCGGCGTGAGATCCAGTCGGAGATCGCCGGGGCGCTTGGCTTCGTCGGCTTGTTTACGGGCTGCTTCTTCGGCGTATTGCGCGGCTTTGGCGGTGCGTTTGGCCCGGAGGGAAACATTCACCTGCGGATCGGCGCGCAAAATTTCCACCTGCGAGTAGGCGAGGAATGTCCCCACGAGCCGCTCCAATGCGCGTCCACTTTGCGCGATGTCACGCCCCATGTCCGCGATCTCTTCGTGTGAAAACCCCGACGGATCAGCCGCGAGCATATCGCCGTAGGCAAGTATCCCGTTGAGCGGCGTGCGGAGCTCGTGCGGCAACATCATGCTCAGGTTCTGGCGCAGATCGGTGAGCGCGTCCTGAGCTTTGTCCTGAACGGTCTTGGCTTTTTTGAGCCGCGCCTCGACTGCGCCATAAAGCCCGTCGAGCGTGAATGGCTTGGGCAGATAATCATCCGCGCCGAGTTCCATGCCCTGACGCATCCCGGCGTTGTCAGCGAGGCCGGTCATCAGGATGAAGGGAATCGTGGCGGTAGCAGAGTCGTTGCGCAGTGCGGACAGCGTGGCATAGCCATCCAACTTCTCCATGTTCACATCGCAGAGGACGAGATCGGGAAGTTGTTTGCGGGCGATTTCGACACCGATAGATCCGTCCCCCGCTTCGATGACTTCGTAGCCGCGCTGGTTCAGCGCCATGCGAACCATCTCACGCAACCACTCTTCATCATCAATGACGAGAATACGTTTCATGATGGCGTGGCACAGAGACTACTTGCGTTTGGAGATCGGCACGTAGGAGTTCAGGGGCTGCCCCACATAGACCTGACGCGGACGGCAGATGCGGCCCTTCGGATCATCGGCGATCTCTTTATAGTTCGCAATCCAACCCGGCATACGACCAATGGCGAAGAGTACCGTGAACATCTCCACAGGAATCCCCAGTGCGCGCATGATGATGCCGCTGTAAAAATCCACGTTCGGATAAAGCTTCCGCTCCACGAAATAAGAATCCTTCAGCGCAGCCTCCTCCAGCTTGATCGCGATGTTCAACAACGGATCGTCAATCTTCAGCGCGACGAGAACTTCATCGCACGCTTTCTTGATGATCTTGGCGCGGGGATCGTAGTTCTTATAGACGCGATGTCCGAAGCCCATGAGTTTCTTGCCGCTGGTCTTATCCTTTGCTGCAGTGATGAATTTCGAGCCGTCGTCACCTTCGGAATGGATCTGTTGAAGCATCTCGACCACGGCTTGGTTCGCGCCGCCGTGCAACGGCCCCCACAACGCGCACACGCCCGCCGAGCAACTCGCGTACATGTTCGCCTGACTTGATGCCACCATACGCACCGTCGAGGTGGAACAATTCTGTTCGTGATCCGCGTGCAACAGGAAAATCAGATCCAACGCCCGCGCCACTTCCGGTTTGATCTCGTAGTCATCGTACGGATCAGAGAACAGCATGTGCAGAAAGTTGGCGGTGAACTTGTAGTTGTTCTTAGGATAGATGATCGGCTTGCCGACAGACTTGCGATACGAGAACGCCGCAATCGTCCGCACCTGCGAAATCAAGCGTGCCGCATGTTCATCAAAATGACCGCGCCCCCCCTGCATCAACTCCGGGTAGTAGCAACTCGCTGCATTGATCATCGCCGAGAGGATCGCCATCGGATGCGAGGACGAGGGAAAGCTCTCGAAATGATACTTCATGTCCTCGTGCAGATTCTGATTCGATGTGAGCAAGTCGGAAAACGTGTGCAACTCAGCACTCGTCGGCAGATGACCGTAGATGATGAGATATGCGGACTCGATGAACGAGGATTTGTCCGCGAGTTCCTCAATGGGAATGCCGCGATACCGCAGGATGCCTTTCTCCCCATCAATGAAGGTGATCTTGCTCCGGCACGCGCCCGTGTTGCCGTAGCCTTCGTCCAGCGT
>JANPGI010000093.1:0-14111 GCA_031423875.1 Verrucomicrobiota bacterium
GGAGCGACATTGAGCGGGAACAAGGCGACGTGGACGATAGCGAGCCTAGCGCCGGGTGCCAAAGCGACACAGAGCGTGAAGCTGACCTCGAAGACAGCGGGGACGCATTGCAACACGGTGACGGCGAGCAGCGGCGGAATGTCTGATTCGGCCAAAGCGTGCACCTTGTGGAAGGGCATCGCGGCGGTGTTGTTGGAAGTGGTGGACGATCCCGACCCGATCCAAGTGGGCGAGAGCACGACCTACACGATCCGGGTGATGAACCAGGGATTTGCGGACATCCACAACGCGAAGATCGCGGCGGTGTTTGGGGATCAGATCACGCCAGTGAGCACGGCTCAAGGCAGCGTGAGCGGCAAGACGGTGAACTTCCCCGTGGTCGCCAAGCTGGCGGCCAAGCAGACGATCACCTACACGGTGACAGTCAAGGGCGCGAGCGTGGGCGACAGCCGCAACAAGATCAGCCTCACCGCTGAAGAACTCAAAACCCCAGTCGAAGAAGAAGAGTCCACTACCGTTTATTAACTCATACAATCACGGCTGGCCGGTCACATAGATCGGCCAGCCAATCTCAAAAACAACAAGCAATAGAAAACATGAAGTCCAATAAAGTTATCCTCTCCGTCTCCGCACTCGCACTCGCAGTCTGGGTCAGCGGTTGCAAAGAAGAAAAAAAGTCTGTGGGTGAATCAGCAACAGAAGCCACGAAAACCGTGACTGAACAGACAACTGATGCTGTCAAAACGGCCACTGCCGCAGTCAAGGAAACTGGCGCGAAAGTCATCGAAGACGTCAAGGCCGCAGGCACGACTGCCGTGGCAGCCGTCACCGACAAGGCCAAGGAAATGGCCGCGCCTGTGAACACCAAAGCTCAGGAGTTGATTGATTCTGCGAAGTCGCTCATCAGCGAGGGCAAGTTCACTGATGCGCTTGCGAAGCTCAACGCGACCAGCGGCGAAACGATGTCCACCAATCAAGTCTCGATGGTGGACGGCCTCAAGGCGCAGATCGCCAAAGCGACGGAAGCCACAAGCAAAGCCGTGTCAGACGCGACTGCGTCCGCCTCTGGCTCGGTGAGCAACGTCACCAAGTCCGCGAGCGATGCCGTGAACAAATTCTTGAAGCCGTAATCCTCATCGTATTCACGAGGCGCGGTGGCTGATCCACCGCGCCTCTTTTGTCAGAGCGGCGAGTCGTCAAATACGCGCGCGTCACTCCTGTTGAACGGATCTGATTTCCAACCCAATCATTATTTTGAAAATTTTTGAAGCCAGTGAAACCGCCGACGAAGTGCAGGCGGGGACGGTGAGCGGACGCGCCTGGCAGTTTGTGCGCGCATTTGTTCGTGAGCCGCTAAAAGTCGGCGCGATCTGGCCCAGCTCCGAGACGCTGTCACGCGCGGTGGCGAATGCTTGTGACTTCGCGCCGCACGACACAGTCGTGGAGCTTGGCCCCGGCACGGGAAACTTCACTCAACTGCTCTCAGAGCGGTTGGATAAGAGCGGGAGATTGGTGGCATTGGAGTTGAGTGCCACGAATGTTCAGGTGTTGCGCCGCCGTTTTCCGAAGGGAGAAATCCATTTCGACTCGGCAGAGCATCTTGCCCGGCACGTCGCGCCGCAGACCGCCCGTTGCGTTGTGAGCGGGCTGGCTTGGGGCAACATGCTGCCAGCGATGCAGGATCGAATCATGAGCGCGATCACGACTTCGCTCGCGCCCGGCGGACAATTCGTGGCGTTTGGTTACAGTCATGCGCGTTATTATCCCACCACGCTGCGGTTTCGGAAGTTGATGTTCCGGGAGTTCGCGCGCGTGGAGACCACGCCGATCATCTGGCGCAATCTGCCTCCGGCGTACGTCTATCGCTGTTGGCGGGATTGAGTCATCACAAACAAAACGCCCCGGACTTCTCGTGAAGGCCGGGGCGTTGTTTTTTGAAAGAGGAATTACTTCACAGACGCGGGTGGCGCTTTCTGGGCGAGCTGCCACTCGAAGTTGATCTTCAGGTCGTCGCCCACGCTCATCGCTTCAATCCCAAGCAACTTGATGACAGGTGGCTTCATCTTGTAATCCGTCATCTTGATCGGCGTACTGCCGATGACGACGATGTTTGTGCCCTTCTTTTCGATGGTCACGGGCATGGTGTTGGTGACGGTGTTGCCGACGATGGTCAACGCGCCGACGGCCTCGAACTCCAGTTTGCCCGTCGCGCCCGCCTTGGACTTGGGCTTCAACTCGATGAGGCGATACTCGAGCTTCATGAACTTCGTCGCGTTCATGCTGTCTTGCATCCGTTCATCCATGGCAGCTTTGCCACTTTTGAAGGAGCGCACGGGCATGGAGACAGAAACTTTAGGTTTGGCAGCAGTCGCGTCGGTCAACGCTGATTCAGGGAACTTTTCATCCGCCTCGATGAAGCCGCTGATGATCTTGCTGTCCATCGTCCAGTCGTGAACCGTGGAGGTGCCCGCGATGGTGCATTTGTTGCCGGTGGGTGTGGCTTCGTAGCGGACGCCGCCTTCAGCCAAGGCTGCTGCAACGAACAGTGTGGCGAGTGATACCATCGCGACAGATTTGGCTGCGGCGTGGTGGAAGCGGGCCAGTGTGCTTGTTTTCATAAATTGTTCTGTGTCTGACGGGTGATTGGACGAGGCGCGTTCACGCCAATTCAAACCATTCTTTTTTGAATTCGATACGCTTGCCAGTGGTGGCCGCTTCATTGACTTTCAGTGCGAGTACGGTGGCGACAAATCCATCGTGATAACCCGCCGCCGGACGGTCCGTGTTCTGGCCGATCTTGAGCGAGAGGACGTGTTCGCCGAGCTGTTCTTTGGTTGCGCTTTCGTAATTGGATTTGAAATCCGCCACTTCGGCGATGACTTCCTTGCAATTGGCGACGAAAGCCTTCAGCGCGTGATAGTGTGCGGGCGGTGCTTGTTGCGCCTGCGCGCCCTCTACAAGCGCTGTCTGCTTGGAGCTGCCCACGGCGAGCACGATGCCGGTCTCGTTGAAGAAATTATCTTTGCGCGCATACACGTCCCAGCCCAGCAGCGGTGAATCCACTTCCTTGAACATCCACGCTTTGCTGCCCGTGTTGTCCTGACGCATCATCACCGTGGCGTCCGTGCCGTAGAGCAATTCATTCTCGGAATCAAACGACGTGGCGAGCGAGGCGTTATAATTCATCCGCACGCCACCGGGAAATTCAATGATCGCCTCCACCGTGTCCGGCACATCGCGTCCGTCATCCTTCCAGAGCATCGTGGAACTGAAACCCGTCACCGCCACAGGCTCAACATTCATAAACCACCCGGCCTGATCAATCGCATGGATACCGATCTCGCCGATGAGTCCCGGAGATGTGGCATGTTTCAAACGCCAGTTGATCGCCTTCTCTCGCTCGGCATTTGGCGAGGCCTGACGCCAGCTCTGTTTCTTGTGCCATTGCGCGCGCGCCATGACGGTCTTGCCCAACGCACCGGAGCGGATGAATGGCAGCAGGAAATGCCGCTGTGGATCGGAGCGACCTTGCAACCCGACCTGAAACACTTGCGCCGTGGATTCTTTGGCCGCGAGTGCGATGGCGCGTGCGTCTTCGACGGTGTGCGCGAGCGGTGCTTCGCAATAGACATGCTTTCCGGCCTTCAACGCCGCGATGACGATGTCTTTGTGTTGATGAGAACCCGTGGCCACGATCACGGCTTGGATCTCCGCATCCTTCAGCAACTCCTGATAATCCTCCACCTGTTTTGCGCCGGGAGCTTTGGTGGCACTGCGCCGCATCATCGCGGGATAATTGTCGCAGATGGCGACGACCTCTGCTTTGTCCAACCGCCCCAGTTGATCAAGAATCTCCCGACCCCACGAGCCAAGGCCGATCACGGCGACTTTAACCTTGGGCCCGGTATCGGGCGTTGACGTGGTCTGCTCCGTCGCCGATTGAGCCATCAACTGCACGCCGCCCATCATCGTCATCATCGCGGCGAGGGAGCTGCCTTTGAGAAAATCGCGGCGGTTGAAATCAGTGGTGTCGTGAGATTGTTTCATGCGAATAAAGAATCCTGTTTTGCAGGGACGGTTTCAATCCTGAAACAGATCAAAGCTCCAACGACCAAACGCAAATAAACCGCTGACAATTTGGAACAGGTGTGCGTCCTGGATGGGTGTTTGAAGTTTGAACATTCTCTGGTGGTTCACTCGCGATTCATCGGAATTGGATGTTTTGAGCTTGGAGCTGTTATTTCCTCACTTGCGGTGTGGCGTTTCCTTTTTCCAGACCGAGCGCCCACTTGATGCCGCCGAGCAGGTGCTGTTGGAACACATGCGCGACTTCTGGCAAGTTTTTGCGTTCGCCTTTGCCATCCTTGTAATTCGCGTCCCACACATCTTCACGATGGCCGAGCGAGGTGTAGAACACGCGCCCCTTGCCATAGTTGCTGCACCACGCCACAGGATAATCGCCGGGCGTCTTGTCGTTCGGATGTTTATCTAACGTGAGCAAGCCATGAACATTCATGCGCTCAAATCCCTTGAGTTGATAAATTTCGTCAAAGACTTTCCAACTGGCAGGAATGTGGCTGCATGCGGGGAATTTTGCGTCCTGATTGATAACGTCAACCTCCACCTGCGCCCCGTGGGTCTTGAACTGACCACCAATCATATCGAGGTAGGGCTGGAATTTCGGAAAAGTATCCGTGGCCGCATGTACGCCAACAAAGCCTTTACCGGACTTGACCCAATCCACGAACGCCTGCGGATCAGGCAGGGGCAGATCGCCTGTCGTGTTCGCGAAGATGACCGCGTCGTAAGTCTTCAAAGCAGCCGCGCTCATTTTCTCAGCGAGCACCACGGCTACCGCCGCTTTGATTTTGACATTGTCCGGCTTGCCATCCGCGTTCTTGTATTCCGCCGTGCCGGTGTCCAATCCCGCAAACTCGACCGTGAACGCGCCGCTCTTCTGCGCCATCTCGCCGAGCGTCTTCTCCATCGTAGGAATGCAGGAGTGCCGGAAGCCTGTCGTAGTGCTGACCACGAGCACACGTTTGGGCGACTTGGATACGGTGCAACATGTCGAGCAGCCGGGAACCAGCGTGGCAAGCGCGAGGGCTGCGAAGGCGATTGTTTTGATGAATGTCAGTACGTGGCGATGATTTTTCATTTTGATTTCAGGGACAATTCTTGCCGAAGCCGACGGCTACGAGCGAGACAAAATTCAATGGAGTTGCCGTGTTGCTCGTGGCCAAACAAAACAACCGCCCGAGTCTTTCCCCTGGAGCGGTTGTCTGTGTTGCGAATTGAAGCTCCGATCAGAACGAGACGGTCACGCCCACTTTGAAGATGGGATAGAACTTGAAGTGCTTGGTAGAATCTTCGAGTTGTTGACGTTCGTTTTCCAGATCCTGATCAATGCCGGGATGAGTCGTGTTGTTGCTGTTGTGGGTCAAAGTCACATCGTAACCCCCCGGCAGGTAGGCCACACCCGCTTCAAGGTTCAGCCCCACTCGCTTGCTGTTCCCAAAATAAATCGTGCCTCCGACCGTGAGGAACGGGGAGATGTCCTCCGGCTTAAACGCCATATCTACTTTGAGGTTGGGATCGTTGTAGGTGTTTCCATCCAACTCCACATCAACTCCGGTGGTTGAGCCGCTGAATTTATTCTTGTTCAACAACACGCCGCCAGTGATGCGAAGAGAACCGTCCTTTGAGAAATAATAGTCAATGCCCAGCGGAATGGATTCCAGATGAAAGTTGAGGCTGTAATCATTGCCCTCCTCTTCACCCGTGTAGTCGTAATCGAAATAGTTGAATCCGCCCCGGATGCCAAAATGATCCGAGAAACGCAGGCTGACGGTTCCACCCAAACCCAGCGTCCCGGCATCTGCTGAGAGAGACAGGGTGCGATAATCCACCTCCTCGGATGCCCTGGCCACTGGCGCGATGCCCACAGCCACACTGATAATGACCACTGCCAAACGATTTCTGATTCCGTTTAACTTCATGTTGTTCCCTTTGGTTGATAGTTTAGCCACGCAGCAAACCATGACATGCGTTACGCTCTGGGCTTGGGTATCGGATACCGTCTGCTTCGCTGAACAACAAGCACAAATTCACCGGAGATTTCCCGATGTTTTTTCTGTTTTCCAACCCACGTTTCCCGCACAACTAAGCCATGTCTGCGCCCGCACACCTGATCGAATTGCGAAACGTCACCAAGCGCTACGCCGCCGTGAGCGTCCTCGCCGATGTCTCGCTCAACGTCGCTCGTGGTGAATCCCTCGCCATCGTCGGGCCGAGTGGTTCCGGGAAAAGCACCTTGCTGCAACTTATCGGCACACTGGATCGCGCCACGAGTGGCGAAGTGTTGCTCGATGGAAAAAACCTCGCGGCACTGGACGACTTGAAACTTGCCGAAGTGCGCAATCGGCAGCTCGGCTTCGTGTTTCAATCTCATTTTCTCCTCCCGCAATGCACTGTGCTGGAGAACGTGCTCGTGCCGACGCTGGCGCGGCGGAAGCCGGAGGCCAGCGGCCAGAGGGCAGAAACGGATGAAGCCCGCGCGACTCGCTTGCTCAAACGCGTCGGACTCAGCGAGCGATTGCACCATCGCCCCGGGCAACTCAGCGGTGGCGAGCGCCAACGCGCCGCCGTCGTGCGTGCGCTCATCAATCATCCGCAACTCCTGCTAGCAGACGAACCGACTGGCGCGCTCGATCACGCTTCCGCGACTGCGCTCGGACAACTGCTCGTCGAGTTAAATAAGGAAGAAGGCGTGACGTTGATCGTCGTGACACACGCGATGGATTTGGCGAAGCGCATGGGACGAGTGGCGCAGATTGAAGATGGGAAACTGGTAGAATCACCAACATCCAACACCCAAGCACCAGAGAAGCTCCAATGACCAAGCCCCAAGCAAATTTCTCACGATCCTGGTGCTTTTTTGGTGGTTGGAACTTGAGGCTTCTCTGGATGTTGGTGCTTGGAATTTGGAGCTTATGAAATTCCGCACGCTCATCCGTCGCAGTCTGCGTTTCCACTGGCGCTCGCATCTGGGCGTTGTGCTGGGCGCGGCCATTGGCAGCGCGGCACTCATCGGCGCGCTCGTGGTCGGGGATTCGGTGAAGGGAAGCTTGCGTGAGCGGGCGTTGCAAAGGTTGGGGAATGTTCATTCAGCAATGGATACCAAGGATCGCTTCTTTGAAACGAGCCTGTTTGATCGAATGCGCACACAAGGGACAAATGAAGGCATGACGGTTCAGATGTTTCCATCTAATCGGCCTGCTGTTATTTGGGGTGGTCATGGTTCTGTCGCACTGCATCTGCCTGCAAGTGTGACGCGGCAAGACGGAAACGCTCGCGCCAACGCGGTCCAGTGCTACGGCGTGAGTTCTAATTTTTCGGAGTTTTATGCTCAATCATTTGATTTATTTCCCGGCACGGTTTGTTTGAACGAAGCATTAGCTCAACAGCTTAATGCCAGGCCGGGTGACCGGCTTATCTTCCGCGTTTTGAAGCCCTCATCTTTCTCCCAGGACTCTTCTATCGCCCAGCGTTCTGACATGAGCGTTGCTTTGCCTCTTGTCGTTTCGAGAATCCTGACTAACTGGCCTGGCGATTTCACCTTGGTATCGGGACAGACACTGCCGATGAACGCCTTCCTGCCGATCGGGGAACTCCAACGCGTCGTCGCCCGTGAAGGGCGTGCAAATCTGATGCTCGGCGGCTTGGGCTCGCAATTGCAGCAACCAACGCCAAGAGATCATTTAAGTCATTTCTTTCGGGAGGCGCTCCAATCTCCCAGCAAGGTGTTTCAGCGCGGCGGCTTGATCAGTGTCGGGAGCGTGGCTGATGACAACGATACATTGGCCAAGTTGCAAAGGTATCTCCACGACCAATGGAGACTAAGGGATGCAGAGGCCGATTTGAATGTAGGAACAAGTTCGCAGCACATTGAAATCAGATCGAAACGCATTTTTCTTGATCCGCCGATCACCAGCGCAGCGCTTGCCGCTGACGCGAATGCCCAGTCCGTTTTGACTTACCTTAGCACCTTGCTTCGCGCTGGAACGAACGCCGCGCCTTACTCAATGGTCACCGCCGCTGGTGCGCCGTGGACGCCGACGGAGATGCGTGACGATGAAATCGTCGTGAGTCAGTGGCTCGCGGAAGATTTGCGCGTGAAGACGGGAGATGAAATCGCGTTGAGTTATTTCCTGCCGGAGTCCGGCACGAAGTTGGAGGAAGCCACGAACACCTTTCGTGTCCACGGCATCGTGCCGATGGAAATGCCGTGGGCAGATCGCACCCTCATGCCAGATTTCCCCGGCATCGAAAAGGCTGAAAGCACCAGCGAATGGGACGCGGGATTTCCGCTGACCTATGAGGTTCGCAAGAAGGATGATGATTACTGGAAGTTGTATCGTGGCACACCCAAGGCCTTCATCACACTCGCCGCTGGTCAGAAGATGTGGGGCAATCGCTTTGGCAATCTGACGGCGATCAGGTTTCCCATTCCGACGAATGCAGTTGGTTCAACGAGTCCCCTCACCCCGGCCCTCTCCCCTTCCGAAGGGGAGAGGGAGAAACGCTCCCCGTCTTCGGGACAATCGAACGCGGATATTTCCACGAACACCTCACAAGCCATAACCGGCGATCAATCGTCGCTCCCTCTCCTTGGGGGAGAGGGCCGGGGTGAGGGCGAGCGTTCAACAAATTCTCTATCCACTATCCACCATCAACCATCCACTTCACCAACGACTCCTCACGTCGTCGCCTACAAGGGAGCTTTGGAGAAGAAAATCCTCGCGAACCTCAAGCCGGAGGAACTCGGGCTGCGTTTCGAGCCGGTGCGGGAACAGGCACTCAAGGCGGCAGAGCAATCACAGGATTTCGGTGGATTGTTTCTTGGCTTCAGCTTCTTTGTCATCGCAGCGGCGTTGCTGCTGATGGGAATGCTGTTTCAATTCGGTCTGGAACAGCGCGCGTCCGAGATCGGCACTTTGCTTGCGCTGGGCTTCACGCCAGCGCAGGTGCGGAAACTTTTCCTGCGGGAGGGTGTGGTGTTGGCATTCATCGGCGGAGTGATCGGCGCGGTCGGTGGAATCTATTTCGCGAAAGCGATGTTGCACGGCCTGACCACCATTTGGCGTGATGCCGTGGGTGCAACGGCTTTGAGCTTTCACGTCACGGGACAAACGCTCGTGATCGGATTGTTCGCAAGCGTGGTGGTTTCAACCATCACCATCTGGCTGGCATTGCGTAAATTCGTGAAACGTTCGCCCCGCGAATTGTTGGTCGGGGAAATCGGAGGTGAAGAGTCTCAAATCTCAAGTCTAAAGCCTAAAGTCATCGCGGTCGTAGCGTTGTTTGGCGCGCTTGGATTGGTCGGTTGGACTTTGGCGAAGGGCGATACGGCGAACGCAGGGGCGTTCTTTGGCGCGGGCGCATTGGTTTTGATCGCGGGACTGGCGTTTGCCAACGCGTGGCTTGGACGCTTGAGCATTGGCGGTTCGATCACGCTTACCTCACTTGCTGTGCGCAGTTGTGCGCGGCGACGGAAACGCAGTCTCGCCACGGTGGCGATGCTCGCGTGCGGAAGTTTTCTCATCGTGAGCATCGGCGTGTTTCGGTTGGATGCGAATCGCGATGCGACGCAGCGCGGTTCAGGTACTGGAGGCTTTGCTCTGATCGGTGAAACGACAATGCCGGTGGTGCAGGATTTGAATTCGCCGTCGGGGCGAGATTTCTTTGCGTTGAGCGAAGGTGACTTGATGAGCGTGAACGTTGTTCCGTTCCGCGTGCGCGCTGGAGATGAAGCAAGCTGTCTGAATCTGAACGCAGCGCAGAAGCCGAGGTTGCTGGGCGTAAAACCGAAGATGTTGGAGGGAAGGTTTGCTTTTGCGAAGGGCGAAGGGTGGCAAGTTCTCCAATCGGCAATCGGCAATCGGCAATCGGCAATGAGTCAACGACTCCTTACGTCGTTGCCTACAAACGAAATCCCCGCCATCGGCGACGCCAACTCCATCCAGTGGGCGATGCACAAGAAAGTCGGCGACACGATTGATTACGTGGATGAGCGCGGGCAGCCGTTCAAAGTTCGCATCGTCGGCGCGGTGGCGAACTCAATCTTGCAAGGGCAACTCATCATTGATGAAGCGGAATTCATGAAACACTTTCCCGGTGAGAGCGGTTATCGAATGTTCCTGATGGATGCGCCGTCGAACGCCGTGTCGCAGGTGTCGGCCACGTTGTCGCGGGCAATGCAGGATGTGGGACTGGAACTGACGCCGACCGTGACGCGGCTCAACCAGTTCAACGCGGTGCAGAATACGTATCTCGGCACGTTTCAGGTTTTGGGCGGACTTGGATTGCTGCTCGGCAGCGTGGGTTTGGGGATCGTGGTGCTTCGAAACGTTTTGGAACGTCGCGGCGAACTCGCAGTGATGATGGCGGTGGGCTTCCGCAAAGCGACGTTACAACGGCTGCTCCTGATGGAGAATGGCGCGTTGCTGCTGGCGGGACTTGCGCTAGGAGTTGCGGCGGCGGTGGTGGCAGTGCTGCCCGCATTGCTCTCGGCGAGCGGCGGATTGCCCGTGATGTCGCTGACCATCACGCTGGGCGCAGTGCTGATGAATGGCGTGTTGTGGACTTGGGCAGCGACGAGATTTGCTGTGCGTGGAGATTTGTTGAGGGCGTTGAGGAATGAGTAATTTTTAACCTTGGATTAACACGGATGAAAACAATTTTGCTTCTGGCTCTGTTGGGTTTCGCTTGCGCTTCTTTTGCAGAGGATGTGGGCAAACCAGTTTATCAAAATGATTTTGAGAAGACGGACGTCGGCAAAGTGCCGGAGGAGATCATGGTGCTGGGTGGCGAGTTCGTGGTCAAAGCAGACGGCACGAACAAGGTTTTGGAATTACCCGGAGCACCGTTGGACAGTTTTGCTGCACAGTTTGGCCCGGCGGAAAAAGAAAATGTCGCTGCGAGCGCGCGAGTTTTCGGTACAAGCAAGGGACGTCGTGCGCCGACGTTTGCTGTGGGGCTGGGCGGCGTCAGCGGCTGGAAGCTGCAAGTGTCACCGAGCAAAAAAGCGCTGGAACTTTTGCGCGATACGGAGGTGAAGGCGACGATGGCGTTCGATTGGAAGTCTGGCGAGTGGACGCAACTGAGGCTTCAGATCCGCAAGCTGAAGTCCGGCGAGTGGAGGGTCGAAGGTAAAGCGTGGCAAGGCGGCAGCGAGCCGAAGGAGTGGATGATTTCAGCCGACGAGAAGGAAGAGCCAGTCGCGGGCAAGTCATCGGTGCTGGGAAGTCCGTTCGCGGGGACGCCCATCTGGTTTGATGAGTTGAGGGTGATTGGTGCGGGTATTGAATAATCCATTGTTCCATCTTCGTTACCTTCTATACTCGGTCATCAAATGATCTGGCTGCTGATCGCCATCGCCGTTGGCATGATCGTGGTTGAGAAGCTCTGGCCCGCGATGCAACTGCCGCGCGTGCGGGCTTGGTGGGGGCGCGTTGCTCTTATCAACGCTATCCAGATCGGCATCATCATCCTTGCGGGTCTGACTTGGAATCACTGGCTCGCCAAGTGGTCGCTGGTGCGATTGGACGGACGTATGGCTGACTGGGCGCAGGGTTTGATCGCCTACTTCATTTCCACTTTCATCTATTACTGGTGGCATCGCATCCGGCACGAATCGCGTCTTTGGTGGTTGCTTTGCCATCAACTGCATCACTCACCGCGTCGCATCGAAATCCTCACCTCGTTCTACAAACATCCGGTCGAGATCACGATCAATTCCATCCTCAGTTCCGCCATCGTCTATCTGTTGCTGGGTTGTTCGATTGAGGCGGGCGCGATCTACACGTTCCTCACGGCAGTGGCGGAATATTTTTATCATTGGAACATCAACACACCGCGCTGGCTTGGGTTTCTGTTTCAACGTCCGGAGTCACACCGCATCCATCATCAACTCAATCATCACACGCAGAACTTCGCTGATCTGCCTATCTGGGACATGCTCTTTGGCACATTCAAGAATCCAGATCGTTTCGAGAGCAAATGTGGATTCGAGGAATGGCGTGAAGATCGGTTTGAAGACTTGCTGGCGTTCCGTGATACGCATGCCAAGGACGCCGAACAAACCAAGCCGCTGACCTTTTTGCCGACATGTATCGGCTGTGGGAAACGCTGGGCATGCGCGGCTGCGCGCGAAGATTCAGGGCAGAAACCGGGCGCGTAGTTCCGGCGATGAAATGCGGCACATATCCAGTTTTCCGAACCACCGATAGCGGCGTTGCGCGATCGCGTCATACACCATATCCCGGAACGAATGCGGAATAACTCGCAGCCACGACACCACACGCCAGAATCCGCCGATCTGATCCAACATCTGCAAGACAGCGTCCGAGCGGAAATAGATTTTCTCCTGTGCTGTGCCGTGATTCAACACGAACGCCACGCTCTTCAGATCGGCGGGCACATCAGCACGCCGCGTCGCCGTCTCACCCTGTAACGCTGCGAACTTCAATGTCTGAGCCGCGTCTTCATCCAGAAGGAATTGCACGGTGTGGTCACACATGCCGCACACGCCGTCGTATAGCACGAGACCGGACGTTTTCGCGCGAGCCGGCAGCCAACGTGGATCAAACAAAAACAGATGGAACATCAACATGCCGAAGCTCAGATCCGCGAAATCAATCAACAACAAGATGCCCAGATGCATTCCGCTAGTCGCCAGCCACACCCACAATCGCGTGCGACGATGCAAACAAAGCAACACGAATGAAACCTCCAATGCGAGCGATCCCCATGTCGAAAGTTTGATGACCCACAATGGCAATGAAAGAAACGCGTCGCGGAACAGACCGGGGCGCGCGAGTGGATTGTTCACCACATGAAGCATCGCCGTGCCATCAAGCCAGCTTGGGCTGGAACACTTCACCACGCCGCTGAAGGTGTAGCCCAGGGCCAGCAACATCCACGCGATGCCGAACATGACGGGCGGAAACTTCCAGCGTTTGATGGGTGGTAGCAGCGCGCAGAAGAGCAACAGCAGGCCGATATAAGCGAGGGACGGATTACTGATGAGATTGTTACGGTTGAACAGACAAGCCCAGCCGTACCACAACGCCACCGCACAGATCCGCCAGCCGATCCCCAGCATGAACAAAAATGACAACGTCAACAGCGCCCAAAGAAATCCCGACACGAACGCAGGTGAATCCCAATGCTCCAGCGGATTCGGAAGCAGCCCATGCGTGAAGTTCAGGCTCGCATCGGCCAACACGCCTTCGTGACTGAACAGTTCCGCTCCGTATGGCAACAGTCCAGCGAAATGCTGGCACAAATACAATCCGAAGATCGCGCGAAAGACGATGAACTGATATTTCGAGATGCTGATCATCGTGCGCAGCCGGGTTGTAACGTCCAAGTGTCCGAGCGGGCGCGTGTTTTAGTGGCGATCAATACGCGCAAGTTTGTTGCCTCGTCAGGAATCCCAAACTCGCGCCGCATCGGGCCACCCTGTTTCAGTCCGAAACAGAACACGGATTCCCACAACGGCTGTGGCATTCGAGGCGCGTAGGACAACGCCGCGCCATACACATTGCGACGGTTGTATGGCCCGCCGAGTTGCCGGTAAAGCTGCGGGGTGATGGCGAGCGACGTTTCGCTTCCGTCCGGCAGTTGATAGACGAGTTTGAAATCCGACGCGAAAGTCTCCAGTCCGTTCACATCTGAAAACACCTTGGGAAAAGGCGACGCAACGAGACACGCGCCGACACCTTTCAGAGCTTTGTTGCCGATCAAGTCACCCACGATCTGAAACAGCCCGATTGCACCTAGCGCGATGATCGCCACGGTGCGCCAGCGCTCGGTTGATGTGTTTTTAGGCGACGATTGCATTTCGACTGCATGGCCGGATCAATTCAAAGCGTGGCTTCTTGCGTCCTGTCGAGGCAAGTAAAGATCACTTGCCGCCGGAGAATCCGTTTTGCCGGAGCGCTTCAAACAAAACTAACGCCACGCAGTTCGATAGATTCAACGAACGTGCTTCGGGATTGAACATCGGTATTCGCAGCCATCGCTCGCAATTTTGTTCGAGTAGTTGC
>JANPGI010000094.1:0-2074 GCA_031423875.1 Verrucomicrobiota bacterium
ATCACATACAGATTGTTCGCCTCCACGCCCGCCAGTTCCGTCACCCGACCATCCCGCCAGGTCACTTGCAATCTATAAGGCGACCAATCCGCTCGCGCCGCAAACGCCAGCGTGTAGTCGTTGCCGGAACCATATCTTCCGCCGGAGATGACTTCCTGCTCCTGCGTTTTCTTACCGATCAATTTCACCTTCGCGCCCACACCCGCCGTGTTTGGTCCGCGACCTTGCAGCCTCACCGCGATGCGCGGCGCGGAGTTGTCGTTGCGATAAATTTCCGGCGCACCGTCCGCGTTACTGACCACCACATCCGCGTCGCCGTCGTTGTCCAGATCACTCACGATCATGCCGCCGTGCGGACGTTCCTCGCGGAAACCGTATTTGTCGCCGACTTCTTCAAACTTCAAATCGCCTTTGTTGCGGAACAACTGGCAGCGCACTTTCAGGATCGGCAGGTTGCGGCGGAATTCCTCCATCTCCTCCATTTTCTGCATGTCCTTCGTGCGGGAAATCATCGCGTCGGCGTCCATGTAATCCTGCAAGTTACCGCACGAGATCAGCAGGTCAGGATAACCGTCGAAATCAATATCCAGAAAGTTTGCGCCCCACGTCCATTCGCTCGCCGAAAGGCCGGAGAACGGTGCGATCTCGGCAAACGTGGTGTCGCCCCGGTTCAGATAAAACGTGTTCTGCGTGTATTGCGGGATGAGACCGAAGTTGTCCGTTTGCGGTGTGCCGGGCGCGGCGATGCCGCGTTGACGCTGGCGACGTGAGTAGTCGCGACTGAGCATGTCGCCGACAAAGAAATCGAGATCTCCGTCGAGATCAATGTCCGCTCCGTCCACCGCCATCGAACCAAAACTCTGATGCCGCAGCGTCGCCATCGGTGCGAGCGTGAATCGTCCACGACCATCGTTCCACCAGAAGCGATCCGGCGTGTGAAAGTCATTGCACACATAGATATCGGGTGCGCCGTCGCCGTTGAAATCTCGCATCTGCACGGCCAGCCCCGAGCCATCCAGCGGGCCGGGCGGCAACGAACCTTTCGGCATGTTGAAATGGGAATCGTCCGCCACCTTGAAATGTCCGCGTCCATCGTTCAGCAGTAACACATCCGGCTCGCCCTTCTCATAAAGTCCCGTGCCCTGAGCATAGAACTGATCTTTGAACTTCGGTGAGAGTTCCTTGCCGTCCCGCACACGCTGCCATTCCTTGGTCAACTCAGGGCCGACCTCGATGTTATCATCGAGATACGAGCGGCTGCGATAATTGCAGATGTAGATGTCCAGCGCACCGTCGCCATCCACGTCCGCCACTGCGATGGACGTGCTCGCCAGTTTTGATTCGCGTCCGGGAAACTTCAGGTCTTCCGCAAACCGTCCGATCCCATCGTTAAGGAACAACCGGTTCGGCCCGCCTCGCGCCGTCACGATCAGATCAAGCCTGCCGTCACCATTCACGTCGGCGAACGTCGCCGCGATTGAGTTTTGCCCCGGGCACGCCACACCAGCGCGGGTCGTGATGTCCTCAAATTTCCAGTTGCCCAGATTGCGATAAAGAACATTCGTCCCATCGCTTGAACAAAAATAGAGATCGGTCAGACCGTCGCCATCCACGTCGCCTGCTGCGATGCCGGAGGGGATGAGCGTGTAAAGCGAACGTGTCTGCTTGGAGACGACATTGGAAAACGTGATGCCGACCTGTGCGGGCGGTAATGAAACAAATCCCGGAGAGGAATTACCGGTGACACGTAATGGGAAAGAGTCAGCGTTGGCTGAACAAGCGAAGACCTCGACAAGGAACGTCGCACAGACCAGAAGAGATGTTGTCCGACCGTGGAGCGATTTCGTTATCGGCGCAGATGATGTCATGGCAAAACAAATGCAAGTTGATCGCCGGAAAGTATAAATCCTCCCATCGCAAAGCGAGAAAATATCCGACAACTGATGCCATATACCAATGCTTGCAAGTCAGAGAGCATTACTTGTCACCGACAAAACTCACGCGAAATAACCCCGACTGCGCGGCGCGTCCTCCAAGCGTTCACAGCTTGCGCCGCTTCGCACCAATTCACACC
>JANPGI010000095.1:0-2466 GCA_031423875.1 Verrucomicrobiota bacterium
GAGGCTTGACGACGACGTGACATGTGTTCGTTAAATTCTTTGGGGGTGAATGATTACTTGGCAGGAGCGGCTTTGGCGGCCTTCGGACGCTTCACGCCATACTTGGAACGGCTCACGCGACGCTTCTCAACGCCAGCGGCGTCGAGCGTTCCGCGCACGATGTGATAGCGCACACCGGGCAAATCTTTCACACGACCACCGCGCACGAGCACGATGCTGTGTTCCTGTAAGTTGTGACCTTCGTCCGGGATGTAGGCGATGATCTCGAAACCGTTCGTCAAACGAACCTTCGCAACTTTACGCATCGCGGAGTTAGGCTTCTTGGGCGTACGAGTCATGACTTGGATGCACACGCCGCGACGGAAGGGCGAGTTCTGCAACGCAGGTGACTTGGACTTATACTTGATCTTATTGCGGCCCTTACGGACCAATTGATTGATTGTCGGCATTTGCTAAAAGTTTTATCCGTCGCTGGAAGGTCACTAACCGCCAGAGAAACGGAGGCAAAGAGTAGCAAAGCGAAGTTCACTCGCAACAAGTTTTTTTGGGAAAAGCACGGACAATCTGCCGCGTCCGCCGTCGCTCCCAGTTTTTCCGCCAGAACCATGCGGAAAATATCTCGCCTCAAAAATCCTTGCGGAGCATTCTTCCGCCATCGCCGTCTGACTCTTTGTGCTGACAGTTCACACCAACAAAATTTTATGAAGACATCGCATTTGAAAACAATCGCCCCTGCACTTCTCACTCTAGCCTCTCTCTTCACACTCGATTCATTCGCAGAGCCTGCACTCACTATCTATAACCAAAACTTTGCCGTCGTGCGCGACTCCGTGCCGCTCGACCTCAAGTCCGGCGTCAACGAAGTCCGTTTCGCTGGCGCGACTGCGCATCTTGAACCCGACTCCGTCATCCTCCGCGATCCGCTCGGCAAGCGCGCTTTGCAAATCTTGGAGCAAAACTATCGCAACGATCCCGTGTCGCAGGAATTATTGCTCTCGCTGAATGAGGGCCGGACGATTGATTTTCAAAACCTCCGCATGAAGGACAACACCACCGTGCGCGAAATCATTCCCGGCAAGATCATCCGCAGCGGCTACGTGCCCGGCGGCGGCGCGGAACAACCGGTCATTGAAGTGAACGGCAAGTTGCAATTCACCCTGCCCGGCCAGCCGCTTTTCCCTAGTCTCGGCGACAACACGATTCTCAAGCCCACGCTCAACTGGCTCTTGCGCGCAGACAAACCCGGCAAACTCGATGCCGAAGTCAGCTACGTTACCGGCGGATTCTCGTGGGAATCAGACTACAACCTCGTCGCGCCCGAGAAAGGCGACACCGTTGATCTCATCGGCTGGATCACGATGAACAACCAGAGCGGCAAAACTTTCACAGACGCCAAGATCAAACTACTGGCTGGTGACGTGAACAAGATTCAGCCCCCGCAAGAAACCGGTAGAATGAAATTATATGCCGCCCGGGCAATGGCTGGCGCAGCGATGGATGCCACCGTCTCCGAAAAATCATTCGATGAGTTCCATCTCTACACCTTGGCCCGCGCCACCACGTTGCGCGACCGCGAGACGAAGCAAGTGGAGTTCGTCCGCGCCGAGTCCGTCAAAGCCCCCTCCATCTACGTTTATGACGGCGCCGAGGCGGGTTATCGTTACTACGGCGGACGCAACAATGATCCCGGTTACGGCACGCAATCCAACAAGAAAGTCTGGGTCATGCGCGAGTTCGTGAACGCGGAAACCAATCGCCTTGGCGTCGCCTTGCCCAAAGGCAAACTCCGCTTCTACCGCCGCGGCGACGACGGCCAGCTTGAGTTTACCGGAGAGAACGAGATTGATCACACCCCGCGCAATGAAACCATCCGCGTCCGCACCGGCAATTCCTTCGACCTCGTCGGCGAACGCAAGCCCACCGACTTCAAGACCGACCACTCCGACAAATGGATGACCGAAACCTTCGAGATCAAACTTCGCAATCGCAAGAAAGAAGCCGTAGAAATCCGCGTGGTAGAACATCTCTACCGCTGGAACAACTGGAAGATCACCGCCAACTCAACCGACTACAAAAAGACCGACGCCCAAACCATCGAATTCCGCGTCCCGGTGCAGCCGGATGAGGAAAAGACCATCACCTACACCGTGCATTACTCGTGGTGAGTCTGCTCACGAACTCGCGCTTGTGTAGCGCTTGAGCGACATGCGCCAGACCCATTCAGAAAAGAACGCGCACGCGATGGCCATTCCCACCAGCAGAAAGCAGGAACTCGATGTCAACCGATCTGTGAGCAATCGCGCCGGGACATTCGAGACGAGCAACACCGGCAACGCGAACGTGAATACAGATTTGAACACGCCGCGCGGAAACGCATCGTCCGGCATCCGCGCGATGTTGAACAGATTGTAGTAACCATAGACGATGCCCTGCGCTTTCACCGTCCAGAAGCTCACTGACGCGAGC
>JANPGI010000096.1:0-9239 GCA_031423875.1 Verrucomicrobiota bacterium
AGGATCGCGTCGTCGTGGAAGGTGTCGCGATGATGAAGCGTCACACTCGCAAGAGCCAACAGCATCCGCAGGGAGCGATCATCGAACGCGAAGGCACGGTTCACGTCTCCAACGTGATGTCGGCAATCCAGTTTGATGCTCGAGCTGCCAAGCGCGGAACGAAGCCTGCCAAAGCCTGATCGGGAATTATTTCAACAAAGCCGGAGACGTCACGTCTCCGGCTTTTTTATTTGTTCGATGCCATTAATCTTCATCTATGAACGTCTCCATGCGTTCAGTTTCTCGCTCAGGCGTTCCACCGGGAGGCCGACGACGTTGGTGTAAGAGCCTGAGATTCCGGCGACGATACGTTCTCCGTGTTCTTGTATCGCGTAGGCGCCAGCTTTATCCAGTGGATTCATCAATGCCAGGTAGTCTTCTATCTGTGAGGACGTCATCGGATGAAATGTCACGTCCGTCCAATCCGAGAAAATCATCTGCCGATGCGCGCGCAGATGCAACAGGCAGACGCCGGTGATGACCGCGTGTGTTTTGCCCTGTAATTCCGAAAGCATGCGTGCTGCATCCTTGCGATCTGATGGTTTGCCGAACAACTTTGTTTCGCGATCCAGATATACCAGCGTATCTGCCCCTAGAACCAGTGCGTCGGGAAATCGTTTCGCAATGACGCGCGCCTTGCGGTAGGCGTTGACCTGCGCCATTTCCGATGCGGTGAGTTGTTCATCGTGGATTTCCGGGGCATCGCTCGGCACGACATCAAACTTGGGGATGATCTGCCTCAGTAGTTCCACGCGGCGGGGCGAGGCAGATGCGAGGATGATGGGCGGTGTTTTCATGGACTGGTTGCGGACAAAATAGCGGTGTCGCGGCGGGAAACAAACATTCTTGTTTTTCCGGCGGCATGGCAGGATGATGGCGACAGAAAAAATGCGCTCATGAACACGTCCATCTGGAAACGGCTCAACACGACGCTCGCCACTTCAATCGCCTCCCTCATCGTTGCGACTGTGCTCGCGGCATGGATCGTTCATGCGCGGTCGCGGAGCGAACATGTCAGTGAGCGACTCAAGACCGAGAGCTTTCGTATCCGGTACGATGCCATGGTCATCAGCGAATCATTGAGCGTCATGCTATTGGACCCACGCAACGAGAAGATGGTAGAGGTGGAGCGCAATCATGTGAAGATGGCGCTGGAGGACCTCAAGGACGCCGTCTCGGATCTGCAGACTGAATTTGCGGAGGAGGAAAAGTTGAGGCAACCGTTGAAGAATTTGCAGGAATTTTTCCTAGTTGCGCCCGATCTGCATATCACCAAAACGCTGGACATGATTGCGAGTGATCCTCTCGGGGCGCGTGATTTTTTCCTCAAGGCGCATCCTTCCATCGCATCGGATCGGGATAAGTTGGTGAACGATCTGACTAGGCAGGTCGAGGAGGTGAACAGGGACGGCAACGTAAGAGTTCGCACCACTACGATTCTTTGCATCGCTGGGATGTTGCTCACCGCGTTCATCGCGCTTTGGGTCACTCGTTTGGGCTATTCAGCGGTCACGATTCCGCTGGGCCAACTTGTGGGTGTGATCGAACAGATGCGTAACGGTGACTTCACGCGCCGAGTTGATCTGAAACGTAAGGATGAGTTCGGGGTCATCGGTGACGGATTGAATCGTCTCGCGGATGAGCTTTCAGTTTTGGTCGGACAGGTGCAACGCTCCGGCGTGCAGGTCAACATCACAGCGACGCAGATCGCCGCCACCTCACGCGAACAACAGACCACCACCACGGAGATCGCCGCGACCACTGCCGAGATTGGCGCGACATCCAAGCAGATTTCCGCCACTTCGCGCGAGTTGGACAAGACGATGAACGAAGTTGTGGACGTGGCACATGACACGGCGGAACTCGCAGGCAGCGGACAAAACGGCATCGCACGGATGGAGACGACGATGAGACAGATCATGGATGCCTCCGGCTCTATCACTGGAAAACTTTCCGTCTTGAACGAGAAGACAGCGAACATCAATTCCGTGGTCACGACCATCACGAAGGTTGCCGACCAGACAAATCTTCTTTC
Organism: Verrucomicrobiota bacterium; assembly: GCA_031423875.1. GTDB lineage: Bacteria > Verrucomicrobiota > Verrucomicrobiia > Limisphaerales > JADLHS01 > JADLHS01. Next base: position 2,075 of record JANPGI010000096.1, read on the forward strand.
GCTCAATGCCGCCATCGAAGCGGAGAAAGCAGGCGAGTACGGGCTGGGCTTCGCGGTTGTCGCAATGGAGATCCGTCGCCTAGCAGATCAAACTGCCGTGGCGACGTATGACATTGAGAAGATGGTCAAAGAGATGCAATCCGCTGTGACCGCAGGCGTGATGGGCATGGACAAATTCTCAGAAGAAGTCCGTCGCGGCGTGGATGAGATCCGACAGGTCAGCACGCAACTCGCGCAGATCATCCATCAAGTGCAGACGTTGACGCCGAGGTTTGCGACGGTGAGCGAAGGCATGCACGCGCAAGCCACGGGAGCGCAGCAGATCAGCGAGACGCTCACGCAGTTGAGTGAAGCTGCGCATCAGACCGCTGATTCACTGCGTCAATCCAACATTGCCATCGAACAATTGAACGAGGCCGCGCGCGGACTTCAGACCAGTGTGGCTCGCTTCAAGCTGGAGGAAAAGTGAAAGGGCTATCTAAAGCCCAGGGTCTAAAGGCTAAAGTTCGCGCGCCTTTGACTTGGTGGACTTTAGTTTTTAGGCTTTTGACCTTAGACTGAAACGCAATGCTGTTCGTTCTCTTCCATCTTGGTCAGGAACGCTACGCGTTGGAAGCCGCGCGCGTGGTGGAGGTCGTCCCGTTGCTCGCGTTGAAACGCTTTCCGCAATCGCCACGCGGTGTTGCGGGAGTGTTCATCTATCGCGGACGGCCCGTGCCCGCTCTCGATCTGTGCGAACTCACCGTGGGAAGACCCGCTCAAGAAAATTTCAGCACGCGGATCATCCTGATCAAGCATGGAAAGTTGCCGGGCGAGCAACAACTGGTGGGGCTCATCGCCGAGCGTGTCACTGAGACATTGCGTCGCGAAGAGAACGAGTTTCTCGATCCGGGAGTGCAGTTGGCGGCGTCACCGTTTCTGGGTCCGGTGTTGATGGATGGCAAGGGCGTGGTGCAGGTCGTCAACCCGGAAAAGTTGATGGGTGAGGGCCTGGCCATGATGGTTTCCGTCCAACAGCTTTCCATTCTTAACTCCACACAAACCACGGAGGTGTTCGATGCAGGGCATTGAAGTGATCCTTCGCAATGAGATCGGGTTGGATGCTGCGTCCATTGGGTCATCAGTCATTGAGCGCGCGTTACGATTGAGGATGAAGTTGCACGGATTAAAGCAGGCGGGGGACTATGAGAAGCTGCTCAAGGACTCATCCGAAGAATTGGACGCATTGATCGAAGCCGTCATTGTGACTGAGACTTGGTTCATGCGAGGGCGTGAGGCGTTCGCTGCGTTCGCTGATCTCGCTCTCAAGGAGTGGTTGCCGCGCAATGCTCAAGGCGTGATGCGAGTCTTAAGCTTGCCGTGTTCCTCCGGCGAAGAGCCGTTCTCCATCGCAATGACGTTGTTGGATGCGGGGTTTCCCCGAGACAGATTTGTGATTGATGCGGTGGACATCTCGGCCAACGCACTTATCCGTGCATCGAACGCCATTTACGGAAATAATTCTTTCCGGGGAAAGCATCTGGAGTTTCGCGACCGGTATTTCGTCCGCGTGGAAGACGGCTACGCGCTCAGTCCTGACATCCAGCGTTGTGTGACGTTTCATCGGGACAATCTGTTGCGAGAAAATTTCCGGCTCGGTGTGCGATATGACTTCATCTTTTGCCGCAATCTGCTGATTTACTTTGATCGTGCGATGCAAGGTGTGGCACTGGGCAGAATACGCTCGATGCTGGCGACGGAGGGTGTGCTGTTTGTCGGGCCAGCGGAGATGCCGATCGTGTCCGAGTGCGGATATGTGAATGCAAATATTTCCCACGCGTTTGCCTCTCGCAAAAAAAAGCTCATCACGGAGATTGGAAGTCGCAAGCCAGTCCTTCGTCCTCCTTCGGTTAAACTATTTAGTACGCCATCCGAGAGCGCATCGCGGTTGGAGATGGATCAGGCGGTGTCATTGCTGGTCATAGCCCAACAGTTTGCGGATGCGGGTCAACTTGCGGAGGCTGCAACGCTTTGTGAGAGGTACATTCAGGAGCAAGACACCTGTGCAGAGGGTTATTATTTGATGGGATTGGTGAAGGACGCAGCCAATGATCCCGATGCCATCACCTTTTATCGAAAGGCGATCTATCTCGATCCAAACCATTATGAGGCGTTGGTTCACGCCGCGTTGTGGCTGGAAAAAAGGGGGGATGTCTCCCGTGCCGACGCGTTCAAACGCCGTGCGGAACGGGTGTGCCCGAAAACGCAGGTTGAATCGTGAGTGCGACACAGAGCCAAAACAGTGCAGGGAATGGGGAGTTGATGGTGGAAAGTGGAATGAATCCATCCACCAACCATCCGTCGTCCATTATCCACCCGCTTGACGATTGTTGGAACAGGATTGGCGTGGTGGGGGATCAAACCTGTCGCGAACTGACTCGCCACATCCATTGTCACAACTGTCCGGTGTATTCGGCGGCAGCAGCTCAATTCCTGGATCGTCCGCTCGCGCCGGATTATCGTCGCGAATGGACGGAACATTTCGCACTGGATAAACAGATCGCCACGCCTGCCAAGACTTCCGCTGTCATCTTTCGTGTGGGTGGAGAATGGTTGGGGATGCCTACACAGGCGTTTCAAGAAGTGGCGGAGCGTCGTGCCATGCACACGGTGCCGCATCGGCGGCGCGGCGTTGTCCTTGGCATCGTCAATGTGCGCGGGGAGATTCTCATCTGCGCGTCTATCGGCAAATTGCTGGGGCTGGAATCCACCGCCGTCGTAAAACGTCAACTCGCTGTGTTCGATCGTTTGTTGGTGTCGGATTGGAACGGTCACCGGGTTGCTTTCCCCGTGGATGAAGTGCATGGAGTGCATCGCTTTCACTCGGCTGATCTGCGGGAAGCTCCCGCCACGGTGGCTCACTCCAGGATCAGTTGTGCGACGGGCGTGTTTCCGTGGCGCAACTTCACCGTCGGGTTTCTTGATCCTGCCGCATTGTTCGCCTCTCTCAACCGGAATCTTTCGTGAAGAAACGCGCAACAGACGATCACCGCAACCTGTCCATGCAGGAGCTCTTCCGCATGGAGGCCGAGAACCAGATCGGCTCGCTCACGAACGGTTTGCTTGAATTGGAGAGTGCAGGCTCGGAAGTTGGAATCCAGAAGCCCGATCTTCAGACGCCCACCGCAGAATTGTTGGAGTCGCTCATGCGTGCCGCACATTCGTTGAAGGGTGCTGCGCGGATCGTAAATCTGACGATTGTTGTACAGATATCCCATGCGTTGGAGGATTGTTTCGTGGCCGCGCAGCAAAATGCGCTCGTGTTCAGCGGGGAACATGTGGATGTGTTGTTGCAGGGGCTTGATTGGTTGACCAAGGCTTGTGTCCATGATGAGACGACAATCACCGCATGGCAGAAGCAACAGGGCGCGAATGTGGAAGCTTGGTTGCGAACCATGCGTGCTTTGACTCCGTCGCGCGGTCAGAGGACAGATGACGGCAGTCAGAAGTCAGACGGAGGTCCAACCTCTGATGCCCTGCCTTTGCCCGTCAAACTTGAGGCAAACCAACACACGGGCGACACCTCGCTTTACAAGACTGCGGACATAGAAGGCCGGATTGAGATCAAGGTGGACGAGCCGGATCGTTTCCTCCGGCTCACGGCTGAAAATCTCAACCGGCTGTTGGCTCTCGCTGGTGAATCGCTTGTCGAATCCCGGTGGTTGCGTCCGTTCTCGGAATCCATGCAACGCCTCAAGCGGATGCAGGTGGAGATGGGGGAAACGATGGAGACGTTGCGGCAGCATTGCGGCAATGAAACGATTTCTGAAGCCGCCAAGGTGAAGTTCGACAATCTGTTCACGCAGGTGGCGGACGCGCGGCATTATCTGAACGACCGTTTGCAGGAGCTCGATCTTTATGACCGGCGCGCGGCCAGTCTCTCGAACCGACTTTATCTGGAAGTGCTTCGCACGCGGATGCGTCCGTTCGGCGATGGCGCGCAACGCTTCCCCCGCATGGTTCGTGATCTGGGCCGCAGCTTGGGCAAATCCGTGCGATTGGAAGTTGCGGGTGAGACGACGCAGGTGGATCGCGACATCCTTGAACGGCTCGAAGCACCGTTGACCCATTTGATCCGCAACGCGGTGGATCACGGCTGTGAACCAGCAGAGGAACGCTTGCGCCAAGGCAAGTCCGCCGAGGCGGTCATCCGGCTCGAAGCGCGCCACACCGCAGGAATGTTGCAAGTGATCGTGGCGGATGACGGCACGGGATTGGATACGCAGCGCGTTCGTGATGTGATCGTGAATCGGAAGCTCACGACGCCGAGTGTTGCGGAAAAGATGACCGATCCGGAGCTGTTGCAGTTTTTATTTCTGCCGGGCTTCACATTGAAAGACACGGTCACGGAGATCTCTGGGCGCGGTGTCGGCCTGGACATCGTGCAGAACATGGTCAAGAGCGTGAGGGGCAGCGTGCGCGTCTCGACGTTGCGCGGGCGTGGGATGCGCTTCCAGTTACAACTGCCGTTGACGCTCTCGGTGTTGCGGACGTTGTTGGTCGAGATCGGTGGCGAACCGTATGCGTTCCCGCTCGCACAGATCAGCAACACGCTCAAGCTGTCACACGACCGCATCGAGACGCTTGAGGGGCGGCATCACTTCCGGTTGGGAGATCAACATGTCGGTTTGCTTGCGGCAAATCAGTTGTTCGATTGCCCGGACATGAAGCTGCCGGATGCCGAGTTGTCCGTCGTGGTGCTAGGCGAGCGCCATCGGCGTTATGGTTTGCTGGTGGATCGCTTTTTGGGCGAGCGAGAGTTGGTGGTTCAACCGCTCGATCCGCGTCTGGGCAAGGTGAAGGACATCAACGCGGCGGCGTTGATGGAGAACGGCGCACCCGTGTTGATCGTGGATGTGGATGACATCATCCGCTCCATCGAGAAACTCGTGACATCGGGTGAGTTGAAGAACGTGACTCATGCGGCGTTGAATCCCGCGAGCTACAAGCGCAAACGCATCCTTGTGGTGGACGATTCGCTTACGGTGCGTGAACTGGAACGCAAGCTGTTGGATGGTGCAGGTTATGCGACCGATGTGGCGGTGGACGGCATGGACGGTTTGAATGCGGTGCGGAACGGCGGATACGATCTCGTCATCACGGATGTGGACATGCCCCGGCTCGACGGCATCGAGCTTGCCACGCTCATCAAGAAGGATGAACAATTGAAGTCGTTGCCAGTCATGATCGTTTCCTACAAAGATCGCGAGGAAGACCGTAAGCGCGGGTTGGATGCGGGCGCGGATTATTATCTGACGAAGGGAAGTTTTCATGACGAGACGTTGTTGCAGGCGGTGGTGGATATGATCGGAGAAGCCGACGAATGAAAAATGTAAAATCAGGACTTCAAAATGGAAGACTAGGCACCCGTGGGTATTCTTCCGGCATTTTTAATTTTCAGACATGAGAATCGGCATTGCCAACGACGCGATCATCGCATCCGAAGTGTTACGGCGCGTGATCTTGCGCGCGGGTGCGCATGACGTGGCGTGGATCGCGTATGATGGAGCGGATGCGGTGGCGCGGTGCCAGCGTGACAGGCCTGATCTGATCCTGATGGATCTGTTCATGCCGAAGTTGGATGGGATTCAAGCCACCAAACAGATCATGACCAAGACTCCGTGCGCGATCATCATCGCTACGGCAAAAGTTGAGGAGCACACCGGGAAGGTATTTGAAGCGATGGGCGCAGGAGCATTGGATGCCGTGAGTATTCCGGTGTTCACCGACTTTGAAAGATTGGAGGACGCGCGTGAATTGCTAGGCAAGATCGAGACGATCAACCGACTCGTCGGCGCACCGATGCGGGCCAGAAGTAAGAGGTCAGAGGTCAGAGGTCGGAAGTCTGACCTCCGACCTCTGACTTCTGACCTCAGCCGACCGGCCTCCGATCTCTGGCCGCGCGCGCAAAATCTTGTTGTGATCGGATCATCCGCCGGCGGGCCTGCGGCGCTGACGACCATTCTTGGCGCGTTGCCTGCGGATTTTCCGGCAGCGGTGGTGATCATCCAGCATGTGGATAAACAATTCGCGCATGGATTGACGGCGTGGTTCACTGCACACACAAAACTTCAGGTGCGGGTGGCGCAGGAGGGAGATCGCTTGGAGCCGGGCATCGTTTATATCGCGGGGCAAGACCGGCATCTCGTGATGTTCAGCCCCACACAACTCGGTTATGCCTCGGCACCGGTCGAGTCGTCGTATTGTCCGTCTGTGGACGTTTTTTTCAGGAGCGTGGCAAAGTTCTGGCCTGCGCCGAGCTTCGGTTCGCAAAGCAAAGAGCGGCCGTCCAACCCCGAAAGCTTTCGGGGCTGGCGTGGCAAGGCGGTGGGTGTCCTGCTCACGGGCATGGGACGCGATGGCGCGGAGGGATTAAAGGCGTTGCGCGATACGGGGCATCACACGATCGCGCAGGACAAAGGCACGAGTGCGATTTATGGAATGCCGAAAGCCGCTGCCGAGTTGGACGCGGCGAAGGATATCCTAGCGTTGGACAAGATCGGGCCGCGTCTGGTGATGTTAATCCAGGCTCAAGGCTAAGAGCCGGGGCGGATGGCTGTGATAGGAAGTGCAGCGTATTGGCATCAGTCTTAATCCCTGAATGAAGGAGATTAAGAAGAAGTTTGTGACTAAGAGCAACAGTCGAAAGCGGTAGTCGGGACTTTAGGCTTTAGACCCAAGGCTTGAGACGATAGATTAAAAATTATGGCCGAAGAAAGTTTTCCCAAACCCAACAAGGTCATCACTGACGAGGTGGATGAGCTGCCGCAACAGTCACCGGAGTATCACGCCATGGTGTTGCTGGTGGACGATCAGGCGATGGTGTGTGAAGCCATCCGTCGTGCGCTGGCGAGCGAGCCGGACATTGATTTCCACTACTGTGCGGATGCGCGTGAGGCGTTGAATATCGCTACGCAGATCAGGCCCACGGTGATCCTTCAGGATTTGGTGATGCCGGGGATTGACGGGTTGACGCTTGTGAATCAGTTCAGGATGAATTCTGCCACGCATGAGATTCCAATCATCGTCCTCTCGACGAATGAAAACCCGCAGGTGAAGGGGCAGGCGTTCTCGCTCGGCGCAAATGATTACGTGGTCAAACTGCCGGATCGCATCGAACTCATCG